>CALJNJ010000066.1 GCA_937981945.1 uncultured Caulobacterales bacterium
CTAATCCCCGGCCCTAGTTCTTCGGGAGGAGTTTGTCGAGGACTAAAAGGTTAAAGACGAGTGACATCCATTCTAACGTTATAAACGATAGTAGTGCTTTTATGCGGCGGCTTCATCCTTGCCGTCTGCATTGTCATTTTCGCTTTCAGCTTCGGCTTCTTTCGCGGCCTTGGCAGCCTGACGGGTTCTGGCCCGCGTTAGCGTTTCGAGCACTTCATCGAGCGCGACGCCGCGATCGGCTTTATTGATGGCAGCAACTTCGCGAACCATACGATCCAGCGCACATTCATAAAGCTGACGTTCCGAGTATGACTGCTCCGGTTGTGTTTCGCCGCGGTGCAGATCTCTGACAACTTCAGAGACTAAAATCAGATCGCCTGAATTGATCTTTGCTTCATATTCCTGAGCACGGCGGCTCCACATAGTCCGCTTGATGCGCGCACGGCCTTTCAGCGTGGTGAACGCGTCTTTCAAAACATTTTCATTTGAAAGGGGACGCATGCCGGACGTTCCGGCTTTGGCCGTCGGAACCCGCAGGGTCATTTTGTCTTGCTCGAACAGAACAACATAGACTTCGATGTCAAAGCCGGCGATGACCTCCTGCTCAATTCCGGTGACGTGGCCGACACCGTGGGCAGGATAGACAACATGCTGTCCGACCTTAAATTTAGAGTAAGTTTTTTTCTTGCCGCCTTTTTTAGCAGCTGACTTTTGGGGCGCCATATTTATCTTTCCGTTGACGACCGGTTAGCCCGGGCGCTTATTTTTCAAATAAATAGCGCGGTCAGATTACGTACCTAAACCGCGCTTTGTAGATGTATTATAACAGAAAAATGACAAGAAATCCAGTTCAGCGCAAAAATTTTTCCATTTACGCGTTTTTTGAGGCGAATTTCTGAGTTTGGAAGAGGCCTAAACCTTGTTTAATCGCCTTTTCCGGGCTTTTCGCTAAAGTATTTCTCAAATTTCCCGGTTTCCGACTCAAACTTCTCTTTGTCGGCCGGCGGCTCGCCCTTGAGCGTAATATTTGGCCAAATTTCAGCGTATTTTGTGTTGATCTCGAGCCATTTTCCGTCCGGATCATCTTCTGTATCAGGCACAATCGCATCAACGGGACATTCAGGTTCGCAAACCCCGCAATCGATACATTCTTCCGGGTGAATGACGAGCATGTTTTCGCCCTCATAGAAGCAGTCCACCGGACACACTTCAACACAGTCCATGAATTTGCAGCGAATACATTCGTCTTTGACGATATAAGTCATAATCAGCTCTTGATTTCAGCGTTGGGGATTTGGGGCGATGGCCGTCATTTGTCAACTATTTTAACTGTCACAAGTTTGTGTGGCGATCAGCTCATAAAAAGTTCGGGCTTCGGGGGCAGGTCCCCGGCGCGTGGGATAACCCGTTACGCGGACCTGTAACAGGGTTGTTCCGCGCATAAATGTCAGCTCGCTGCCGATCGCCGGTTTATAGCCGGGTTTGGTTATGCGCTGGGTTTCGTCGCCGCGCGACAGACGCACTTTGCCTTTGCCGATTAACAATCCTGCCTGCCGGCGGGTTTTGATCAGCCTGGTCCGGTAGAGCCAAACGTCGAGCCTGATTGCCGCGTCATTATCCGTCAATTAGCCGCCATCTTTGGGTAAATCTTTTTTAAGGGCCGCCAGCGCCGCAAACGGCGAGTCTTCGACCCGTTTAGGCTCCGCTTTGCCGTAATGGGGCGTTTTTGATTTAGGCTTATCCCGTCGCTTCTTGCTTTTGAAATTGTCTTGGCCGCGGCGATTATTTTTAAATCCGCCCGGTTTCTTTTTGCCTTTAAAGGGCAAAAACCAAAATTCCCGGTTTTCTTCTTCCGTGACCGTGCCGTCGTCATGGGTCGTCCGGAAATTATAGACGTTGAGCGGCTTATCCTTTTTGGATGTTTTCTTGGGCGGTGTTTCCGAGAGCTTGGGCTCCGCCGTAACGGCCGGTGTTTCGGGCGCTGTCGCCTCCGGCGTTGCCTCAGCCTTTACTTCGGTCTGCGGTTTTTCGCCGTCAGTTTTGTCGACAAACCGATCGGGAACTGCCGCTGCCATTTCCGGCGGAGCCGCCTCTGCCGGTTCGCCTTCGACTTTTTGGGATTGATAACCCAAGGCAGTCAGGACGCCGCGCATTTCGTCATATGTGCAGCCCAATAGGGCCAGCATTTCCTGCATAATTTGAAACCGGCGGGTTCCGGATTCGCGCTGAGCTTGCCGAATGAGACCGGCCAGACGGTTTAAAATATCGAACCGGATAATACGGGGCCCGCAAGCCCTGTAACCTGCCAGAGAAATAGCGTCCGGATTAAAATTATCAGACGCCAGATCGCCTTCATTGGCGATAGAGGTAACGCCGGCAAACGGGATGAACGGATTTTTGTCGCCGCCTGCGCCATAGGCTGATAAATTGGAAATCAATAGGGCCGGTTTTGGCCGGATCATTTCGCGCATATACACATCATATTGCCCGAACGTGACGCCTAATTCCCGAAACGGGCGCCTGGCATCCTGATCCAGTTCATTGACCATTTTGCCGAACTTGCTGCGATCCATATGGCCGAAGTTTTCATACAATGAATAGGCAAAGCCTTTTACATCTGCCCGCGTTTCAGCATTTTCGTTGAGATCTTTCAAAGATTGCAGAGGGGCTAATTTGTCCTTAGCTTCGGTCTTCAAAAAATTCCGCATACGTTCTTCGGCCAGTTCCCGTAAATTAGCCTGCCCCAGCTCACCGCCGACCAAAGAGACGTCAGGGTTAAAAACGGAGCCGCCTTTGGATATGGCGCCGACCGGTGCGCCGCCCCAAAGAATTTTGCCGTCATCCGACAGGGTGAAAATTGCATGAGACCCGCCGGCTATACCCGTCAAACGCCGATTAACTTCGGGGCCCACGGCTTGCTCGGCAGCTTCGCGCAGGGCTTTAGCTTCGAGTTCCGATCCGCTGTCGTCGACTTCAAATGCCAGTCCGGTGAGCCGACCAATTTTATGGTCTTCAACCCAAACATCTCCGTCGTCTTTAATTGTGGCTTCCATATATGCCTTAGTGCCCCGTAATAATGCTCGCGTTCTTTTGTCGACAAATCTGGCGGTCAGGCGCTCATGCAGAGCGTCCGACAATTTATCTTCAATTTCCCGCGTGCGGTTTACCCAGTAATTTGAGTCCTTAGTCCAATTTGTTTTGTGAGCGCAAAACGTCCACGTCCGGATATGCGCCAATCGTGTTGACAAAATATCAACGCCGCCTTCCGGATGGTCAAGGCCGCTTGTCTGTTTATGCAGGAATTCTTCACTCAGAAGCCCGTCTTTCCCCGACAATTGGTCATAAATTTCCCGTAAAAGTCGAACATGATTATCAATCGTCATATTTCTGAAGTCCGGAATCTGGCAAATTTCCCAAATTAAGCGGGTTTCGGAGGCGCTTTTCCCCACATCATCCATATGGGCGAATCGCTGCAGAGCCGCTTCATCCGTGGCCTCAGCGATCCTGCGAAGGCGGGGATGACCTGAAGGGGTGGCCAAACTGTGCAGTAATTTTTCCGGATTTGACAGATCCAAATCCCGGTGTCGCCACTCAGCCGTCCGCAGCGGATCATAAGCGTGATTTTCAATGCGGCCGACCAATTCATCGTCAAAAGCCGGGCAATCACCGGTCGGGCCAAATGTTCCGTCATTTCTGAACCGGCCGGCGCGGCCTGCGATTTGGCCGGTTTCAGCCGGGGTCAATAATCG
>CALJNJ010000067.1 GCA_937981945.1 uncultured Caulobacterales bacterium
CAGCTTTTATCTTTTTGAACGATTTGCTGACGCGCTTTAAACGCCTCGGGCTTTTGCCTTCAAACCTTTAATCTGGCGACCGGCTCTGCGGATAATCGTTATGACAGAGCCGGCAATAATGACCCACAAAGTTATTTTCAAAACGTCATGCTCGGCAGACCATAAAGGCTCGAACGCTGCGGCCAACAGTCCGAGGCACAACACAACCATTCGGTGAGGTTTCGCCATGGGCCCCGAAAAATCAGCCGCCAAACCATTGGCGCGGCCCAGTTCTCTGACATAGGCTACAAAGACGGCCAATCCGCCGGCGATCCATCCAAGTTCTGAATTGAGGGCCGCATATCCGGCCCCCGCAAAAATGGCCATATCAGCAGCACGATCGGGGAACTCATTCCAAAACGGCCCGTCTGCGCCGCCCTTACCGCCTTCAATGGCGACCATGCCGTCAAATAAATTACACAAAAGCCTGAGCTGAATAGCGGCGATCGCGCCGATTAACGGCCAGGCTCTGTGCCAAAGATTTTCCGTGTCTATAAAGGACGTACTGAACCAATAGAGCAGTCCAAATGCCACAAATCCAAAAACCATACTCATGAACGAGATTTGATTAGGTGTGATCCCTGAGCGTGCTAAAGCGCCGGCCATTTTTGACGCCCATCCGGTATTGCGGGCCGATATGGGACGGCGATCTTCAGTTTGATTGTCAGCCATGTTGTTGTCTCCACAAACGATAAGTGTACAGGCAGGCATAAGAAAAAGCGACGCTGAACGGGATAATGACAGTGGCGAACAATTCCGGCGTTGCAGCGGCCATATGTGACCCGACCAAGAGGGCTAAAGAGCCGCTACACACAATGAGCGGCGGTGCGAAAAGGGCGGCGACAGAACGTTCCCTTTTAAAGAAATACCGGGATAATGCTTCCAGAGATTTTTTCATAAAAAGCGTAATCGTCGCCGACAGAGCGCCCTGTAAAACGGCCGCTTTTAAGGCGTCTTCGGGCGCGTGAAAACGATTAGCAAAGTAAGCCCAACTTCCCATGGCCAAAAATGCAAAAGCCAAATGCACAAATGTGCTATCAAGAGCTTTTTGAATTAACGACTTCAGCATAGAGTTGTGAACCTTTTGTTATTCACAGCCTGATAGGCAAAGTTTATGAATTGGCTAACAAACATCCCGTTTGTTTTAAAATTGGGCTATGGGGGCGTTTTTCTGCTCTTGGTGATCGGCACAATTTTGTCGATCATTTTACCAAAAGTGAAGCCCGGTAAATGGGATGACCTTGTCCCAAGAATGAAGTCTTGGTGGGTCATGTGCGGTCTGGTATTGGCCGCGCTGCTCAGTGGCTGGAAAGCCGTCGTCATTCTGTTTGCTTTTATCAGCTATCTGGCGCTCAAAGAGTATATGACCTTAGCGCCGACCCGCAAACAAGATCGCGGTGTCGTACTGTTTGGCTATTTATTGATCCCGCTGACCTATGCTCTGGTTTGGATCAATAATTATATGATCTTTCTGATTTTCATCCCGGTCTATGCGTTTTTTGCCATGGCTATTATGATGGCGCTGACCAAGCGAACGGACGGATTTTTGACGACCTCAGGCATTGTCAATTTCGGACTTTTGACCTGTGTCTATAATGTGGCCTATGCGGCGTTTCTCATGCGAACGCCGGCTGCAGAATTACCGGCCGCAGGTCCGGCGGGCTTAGTATTCTTTCTGATATTGGTCACCCAGTTCAATGATATGTCCCAATATATGTTCGGCAAAGTTTTCGGGCGGCGTAAAATAAGCCCAAATATAAGCCCTAATAAAACCTGGGGCGGAGCAATCGGCGGTTTTGTTGCAACGGGTATTTTATTTGTTTGGTTAGCGCCGTATTTTACGCCGCTGACGTTTTGGCCCAGTGTTTTTATTGGCGCGACCTTGCCGATTATGGGCTTTTTTGGCGATATCACCATGTCCGCTATCAAGCGTGATTTGGGCGTGAAGGATGCCAGTCTATTAATCCCGGGTCACGGCGGCGTTCTCGACCGTATAGACAGCCTTATTTTCACAGCTCCGTGGTATTTCCATATGTTGGCTTATTTTGCTCTGGAGCGGTTTTAATGATCGACCTGCTGCGTAAAGCCATTCAAATATTTCTGGCCAGGCCAATTGCAAAATTTGTTATCGGCATGGATGTAATCGGTAGAGACAACCTCCCGACAGAAGGGCCGGTCATCGTCGCGGCCAATCATAACAGCCATATAGATACGCTGATCCTGCTGTCACTATTTTCCACAAAAGTCCTCCACAATGTTCGGCAGGTCGGGGCCGCGGATCACTTTTTAAAAACACGGATGATGAGCTGGATTTCAATCAATATTATCGGAATGATTCCAATCCACCGCAAAAAAGCGGGTCAAGGAGAGGATCTCTTGGCGGACAGCCGCGCTGCCCTCGAGGCCGGCCGCATACTCGTTGTGTTTCCTGAAGGTACGCGCGGGGAAGCCGAAGAAATGGCCGGGTTCAAAACCGGAGTTGCCCGCCTGGCGAAAGACTTTCCGGATATTCCGGTTGTGCCCATCTATATTCAGGGAGCAGGCCGGGTTCTGCCGCGCGGCTCCAAATTGCTCGTTCCGTTTAATTGCACGGCTGTTGTTGGTGAGCCGATTAATTGGGCAAGCCACAGCGACAATGATCGTCATATATTTATGGAAAACTTGAAGGTGACTATCCAAGAGCTCAGCACTGAGGCCAGTCCGCTCCGTTGGGACTAATTTAAAAACATCAGGATCGGGTCTTCGAGCAGGCCTTTGATATATTGCATCATGGCGGCGGCGTCATAACCATCAATAATTCTGTGGTCGCAGGATATTGAAAAATTCATGACCAAGCGCTCGGCGACTTCGCCGTTTTCCAAGACCAATTTAGGCCGAATTTTGTTAGGCCCAAAAATAGAGACTTGCGGCCGGTTGATAACAGGCGTGGTGGCAATGCCGCCAAGCGGTCCGAGACTGGTTAAGGTCGTTGTCGCGCCGGTTAACTCGTCTTTCGTTAGGGTCGCATTGCGCGCACCTTCAGCCAAGCGCGCGATTTCCGCCGCGGTTTCCCAAACGTTGAGACTTTCAGCATGGCGTACAACCGGCACCATCAGGCCTTGATCGGTTTGAGCCGCAACACCTAAATGGATCGGTTCAAATTGTGAGAGATACCCGTCTTCGTCTTGATAAAGTGCATTCATTTGCGGCCATTGCCTGATGCCGGAAATCATGGCGCGGATAATAAACGGCAAGACCGTGAGCTTGGGTTTGTCGTCTCCTTTTTTGGCGTTGAGACGTTTACGCAAAGCCTCCAGCTCCGTGACGTCAATTTCCTCAACATAGGTGAAATGGGGAATATTACGTTTGGACGCCTGCATCCGCTCAGCAATAACACGCCGCATACCGATGATTTTTATGCGGGTTTCGCCGCTGAGTGGTTCCATCGCTTTTTCAAATAATTCGAGATCAGCGTGGGTGACATTGCCCGACTGCCCGGACGCTTTCACCTTTGATAAATCAATACCGGCATCTTTGGCGCGTTTGCGTACGGCCGGCGACGCCAAGGCTTTGCCACCCTGCAATGCTTTTGTCTGCGGCGCCTGCTTTGTTTCCGGCTTGGGCGATGGGGTTGCCGGAACTTTTTTGGGTGCGGGCGCCGGCGAAGGCGTGCTGCCCTCGACATTTTCAAATACAACCAGATCAGCACCTACGGCAATAATATCACCTTCGGCGCAGCCCAACTTGGCCGCCACCCCTGAGACAGGCGCCGTCAGCTCTATTGTGGCCTTATCGGTCATCGCGTCAGCGACAGGGTCATCTTCTTCGATCACCTGACCTTCTTTAATATGCCAGGCAGTTATTTCAGCTTCTACGACACCTTCGCCAATATCCGGCATTTTGAAAACAAACGTCCCGCCTTCCGAGTTTGAACTTAAGTTCGCAACCGGGGGTATGGAAGACGGAACGTCTGCCGAAACTGCCGGAGCAGTTTCTGTCTCAAAAACCACTAAATCGGCGCCGACGGCGAGGATATCGCCGGCGTCACATCCCAGTGACAGAATTTTGCCGGACACGGGCGCTGTCAGCTCTATGGTCGCTTTGTCGGTCATGGCGTCAGCGATCGGTTGGTCTTCTTCTGCCATATCTCCGACAGCCACGTGCCAAGCGGTGATTTCGGCCTCAACGACACCCTCGCCAATGTCCGGCATTTTGAAACGATATTCGTTCAAGTGACTAGCCTTCCAGAACTTTCCGAATGCCTGTCTTAACCCGAATAGGTCCGGGGAAATAGGCCCATTCTTGTGCGTGCGGATAAGGGGCATCCCAACCTGTAACCCGCTCAATGGGGGCTTCCAAATGATAGAAACAGGATTCCTGAACTTGCGCCATTAGCTCAGCGCCAAATCCTGAGGTTCGCGTGGCTTCATGGAGAATGAGACAACGGCCTGTCTTTTTAACCGATTCCGCAATCGCATCAATATCAAGCGGTAATAACGACCGAAGATCCAGAATATCCGCCGAGACACCCAGTTCGGCGGCTGCAGCTTCGGCAACCCAAACCATAGTTCCATATGTTAGGATTGTCAGCTGGTCGCCTTCGTGCAGTTTTCGGGCGGACTCAAGTTCAACGCGGTAGTGGCCTTCCGGAACCTCGCCGAATTCATGCCCTGACCAACTGACGGCCGGCGTATGGGGATCTCCGTAAAACGGCCCGTTATAAAGCCGTTTGGGCTCCAAGAACAGAACCGGGTCATTGTCTTCAATGGCGGCAATCAACAAGCCTTTAGCGTCGTAAGGATTGGACGGTATAACGGTTTTCAAGCCTGCAATATGGGTGAACAGAGCTTCCGGACTTTGACTGTGGGTTTGGCCGCCGTAAATGCCGCCGCCGACAGGGGTTCGGATGGTCAGAGGCGCGGTAAAATCTCCATTGGAGCGATGGCGTAAACGAGCAGCTTCCGAAGCGATTTGATCAAATGCCGGATAAATATAATCGGCGAACTGTATTTCAGCGATGGGGCGCAATCCGTTAGCCGCCATGCCAATGGCAATGCCCATAATGCCGCCTTCAGAAATCGGTGTATCAAAGCATCGGTGTAATCCGTGGGTCTCCTGAAGCCCTGCCGTGCATCGAAAAACGCCGCCGAAAAAGCCCACATCTTCGCCAAAGACAAGGACGTCCGGATCCTGGCTCATTTTGACATCCATGGCAGAACGGATGGCTTCGATCATATTCATCTCGGCCATTACTGATCTCCGCCGTTCTCTTTGACGCTGTTTTCAACCATGAAGGCTTCGCGTTGTTTTTTCAGATGAGACGGAATGGTTTCGTAGACTTGTTCAAACATTGTTTCGGGTGCAATGCCTGTGTCCGTGGCAAGCGATCCTAGTTTTTCAGCCGCTTTATAAGACGCGCGAATGTAATCGCTGACCTCTTTTTGCATGGCTTCATCGCGTTCGTCATCCCATTCTTTGATTTTATAAAGATGGGTTTTCAGCCGCTCAATCGGATCGCCAAACGGCCAAACATCGCCTTCGTCTTTGGGCCGATATTTACTGGGGTCATCTGAGGTAGAATGGCCTTCCATTCGGTATGTGAAATGCTCGATCACGGTCGCGCCGCCGCCGCGGCGGGCACGTTCTGCAGCCCATTGTACGGCGGCATAGACAGCAAGGAAATCATTTCCGTCGACGCGCAATGTTGCAAGCCCATATCCTGTGCCGCGCGCAGCGAAGGTTTCACCTTCTCCGGCGGCAATCCCCTGGAAACTGGAAATAGCCCATTGGTTATTGACCACATTTATGATGCAGGGCGCGCGATAGGTGGATGCGAAATTCAGGGCATAATGGAAATCACCTTCCGCCGTTGCGCCTTCGCCTGTGATAACTGAAGCAATATCGTCATTGCCTTTATAAGCATTGGCCATCCCCCAACCGACGCCTTGGATGAGCTGTGTCCCCAAATTGCCGGAAACTGAGAAAAAGCCGTAATCTTTGAACGAAAACAAGATCGGAAGAGATTTGCCCTGCAGTGGATCGCCGGCGTTAGACAACATTTGGCACATCATATCGTGCATGGGGCAGCCGCGGGCGATTAAAATACCAATTTGGCGATAGGTCGGAAAAATCATGTCATCATTGCGAAGCGCCATGGCCATGGCGACGCTGATGGCCTCTTCACCGGTGCTTTTCATGTAAAATGACAA
>CALJNJ010000068.1 GCA_937981945.1 uncultured Caulobacterales bacterium
GGGTTCCAGCGATGGGTTTGGTGACCAAAGTGGACCCCTGCCTCAAGTAATTGACGCATAGAAAATTCAGGTAAAGCCATTGGATATCTCCTCTTTCCGGTTGGCCAGACTCGGGATGTGGAGACAAATGTCCCACCGGAATCGATTAGGCTCTATATGAGCAAAACCGGCACCCGAGTGCGATTTAAAGCGGGCGTGTAGCAGGTTTTGGGTTTATGGCAAGTAAAAACCGACCATAAAATGCACGCCGGTCAGGCCGCAATCTCAGTAATCTTTTCTATGATCTTGGTCGCTTTGAGGGCTTTTTGGATTGACGGCTCAATGCCGATCTTACCGGGGAGCCGCCATTGCGCTTCCCGGCCGGGCGCTAAAGGCGCAATAATTTCAATATAGCCCATGGATTTTGACGGCACATTGCTGATTTCTTTTAAAGTCTTTTCAAGCGTATCGAGGGCGCCCGGTTCTGCAGTTCGCAATCGAAGTTCGAGCCCCTTCACGGCGAAGCTTTCCGCCTGTACATCCAGTGAATTCAATGAATTAGTGAACAATCTGATCTCACCGTCACGACGATCAGCTTTGACCACAGCTTCGATCAGCATGCCCGGCTCCAAAATGTCTCGGTTTGTGGAGAGCAAGTCTTCGCCGACGAAAATTTCGTAATCCCCGGACATATCCGACAGATTGACATAGGCGAAGCGCTTATTGCGCTTTGACAATCGCTCTTGCCGTTTCCGAACAACCCCGGCGAGGCGCATGGCAAATTTCCCGCGGTCATAAGCCGCCTCAATATCAGAAGCCCGGATAGCCCCGCGTTTTTCAAGAGCGGATTCGTAACTGTCCAGCGGGTGCCCCGACAGGTAAAACCCGACGGCCGATAATTCATTGTCCAATTGGTCCAGCTTATTCCAAGCCGGCACATCAGGAAGATCAGGCTCCGCCATATCAATTTCCACATCGCCGAACAGACTGTTCTGGGCGGAGGCTCTCTCCTGCGACGCCCGCGCGCCAATGGATTGCAATATACCGGCTGACGCCAATGCTTTGGCCCGGTTCGGCTCCAAGCAATCAAAGGCGCCGCAGCGCGCTAAGTTTTCAAAGGCGCGCTTGTTGACGACCCGCGTATCCATCCGCCTGGCAAAATCGAACAAATCTTTAAACGGGCCGTTCGCTTCTCTCTCGTCCACCAAATGCGCCATAGCCTCAACGCCCACATTTTTAATTGCGCCGAGTGCATAAAGAACTTTGCCGTCCTCAACATCGAAATCCGCCATGGTTGTATTCACGCAAGGCGGAGAGATCTCTATCTCCATCCGTTTGGTTTCTTGCTGGAACTGGGCGAGCTTTTCGACATTATTGATATCCAGGCTCATAATCGCCGCCATAAACTCGGTGGGATAAAATGCCTTTAACCAGGCGGTTTGAAAGGAAATCATGGCATAAGCGGCCGCATGGGATTTATTAAATCCGTAGCCCGCAAATTCATTGACCAACTCGAAGATGTCCGCCGCCACACCTTTATCAACGCCGCGTTCTACTGCGCCTTCGACAAAGCGTGACTTTTGCTGATCCATAACGGCTTGATCTTTTTTGCCCATGGCGCGGCGCAAAATATCAGCCTCGCCCAAGGAAGATCCCGACAAGACCTGCGCGATTTGCATGACTTGCTCTTGGTATATAATAATGCCGTAAGTCTCTTTGAGGATTTCTTCCAGATCGGGGTGAGGATATTCAATTTTTATACGGCCGAATTTCCGATCAATATATGTATCGATATTCTTCATCGGGCCCGGTCGATAAAGCGAGATCAGAGCCGTCAGTTCTTCGATAGAGTCAGGGGCCATTTTTCGAAGCACATCCCGCATGCCCGAACTTTCAAGCTGAAACACACCTGCCGACAGGCCTTCAGCTAAGTTTTCATAAGCTTTCGGTGTGCCCGGATCGAGTTTTTCCAGAACAATCTCAGCGCCTGATTTCTCCGCATATTTGATGGCCCGGTAAATGACGGTCAGCGTCTTCAGGCCCAAAAAGTCAAACTTGACCAAACCTGCTTTTTCCGCCCATTTCATGGTGAATTGCGTCGCCGGAATATCAGATCTCGGATCCCGATAAAGCGGGATCAACTCGGTCAGGGCCCGATCGCCGATGACAACGCCGGCCGCATGGGTTGATGCGTTTCGGAATAAGCCTTCCAGTTGTAGCGATATATCCAAGAGATTTCGAACAGCCGGTTCGCTGTCGCGCATATCCCGGAGACCTTTTTCCATTTTAATGGCTTCGGCCAAAGTGACGGGATTAGCCGGATTTGAGGGAATTAATTTGGCAATTTGATCCACCTGCCGAAGCGGTATTTGCAAAACCCTCCCTACATCACGCACGACGGCGCGCGCCTGCAAGGTCCCGAATGTGATAATATGAGCGACTTGAGCTTCGCCATATTTTTGCTGAACATAGCGGATAACCTCACCGCGCCTGTCTTGGCAAAAGTCCACGTCAAAGTCAGGCATGGAGATACGTTCCGGATTTAGGAAACGCTCAAACAGTAATCCGTAACGCAGCGGGTCAAGATCCGTAATCAGCAATGCCCAGGCAACAACTGAGCCGGCGCCCGAGCCCCGCCCGGGTCCTACCGGGATGTCTTGTTCTTTAGCCCATTTAATAAAATCCGAAACGATCAGGAAATAACCGGGGAAACCCATATTCTCGATCACGGCCAGTTCGTGATCCAGCCGATCAAAATATTCTTTTTCCGTTGCAGCGGGTTCGATGGATTCCAGCCTTTGGCGTAATCCCTTTTCAGCCTCTTCACGTAATTGCTCGGTTTCGCTGAGCGTACCGTCACCAAAGCTCGGGAGAATAGGATCGCGCTTGGGTGATTTAAAGGCACAGCGCTGCGCGATTTCTATGGTGTTTTCAATGGCTTCCGGAATATCCTTGAACAAATCTGCCATTTGCTCGGGCGTTTTAAAATAATGATGTTCCGAGACTTTGCGGCGATTTTTCTCCAATACATAAGACCCTTCGGAAATAGCCAGTAAGGCATCATGAGCTCTGTGCATTTCAGGATCTAAAAAATAAGGTTCATTGGTCGCGACAATGGGCAAGTTCTTGGCATAGGCCCAGTCGATCAACACCTTCTCAGCTTCAATTTCATGGGACAGGCCGTGCCGCTGAATTTCCACATAAAGGCGATCCGGATAATGTTCGGCCAAAGCATCAAGCCAGCTTTCGGCCTCGGTCAGACGGCCTTGGCAAATCAAACGATTAAGAGCCCCGTCGGGGCCACCCGTCAGGGCGATAATATCGTCGGTTTTTTCAACAAGCTTTGAGCGCTTAACATGGGGCAGATCAATTGCGTCCACGTCCAGATAAGCAGAGCTGGAGAGCTCCATTAATATACCATAGCCAATTTCGCTTTGGGCTAATAAGGCGATTGTGCCCTCAGGCTCGTGGCGAATTTGACCCGGCTGCATGTCCAGCTCCAAATCCACCGTCAGAGTGACCCCAATAATGGGCTGCACCCCTGCCCCTGCCATCGCTTCTGAAAATTCCAAAGCGGCGCACATATTGTTGGTGTCCGTCATAGCCAAGGCCGGCATCCGCCATTTGGCGCATCGTTCAGCCGTTGGCTTTATTTTCAATGCCCCTTCGAGCATTGAATAAGGAGTGCGGCTCCGCAGGTGGACAAATCCCGGGCGCAATACCGTCATTATAACCCCTTTTTGTTAGCCGCTGAGGACCATCATCCAGACAGTCATCACCGAAACGAATCCTGCGAGTACCATACCTGAGCACACATCCATGACAACTTGGCGCATTGTAAAACCCCTTAATAACTTACTTTATATCAATGTTCTTGTTTTGTTCTATTGGTTTCTGTGGGTAGAGTCAAGTCGTGACCGGACATTTTATGCAAAAGCCGCCAAACAGGTTTTATGAAATATTACACGCCCCGAACTGCTACCTCTTTGATCATCGCCAATATGGTCGGTGTCGGCGTTTTCACCAGCCTAGGACTGCAGTTGACGACCATCACAGACGGCTTTCCCTTATTGATGATGTGGTTTCTGGGCGGCGTCGCTGCGTTAACCGGCGCTATGTCTTATGCGGAACTGGGCGGCGCCCTGCCCCGATCAGGCGGTGAATATAACTTTCTCGGACGGGTCTACCATTCTTCAGCAGGGTTTGTTTCCGGCTGGATATCGGCAACCGTCGGTTTTGCAGCGCCGATTGCCGCGATTGCCATGGCGTTTGGCGGCTATGCGCTGAGCGTGTTTTCAGGATTAAGCGAAGCTTGGAGTAAACCCATCGCCGTCGCATTGGTTGTTATTTGCACATGGTTTCACACTCGCAATCACGGTCAAAGCAGCAAGTTTCAAAACAGCTTTACGCTGCTGAAAATTATCCTGATCGTGGCATTTTGCATATTGGCATTGGCAATGGTTCCCGAACCTCAACCAATTGACTTCGCCCCGGATGCATCAGACTTTAAAACCATGCTGACAGCGCCTTTTGCCGTTGGCTTGGTCTATGTGGCGTTTTCTTATACCGGCTGGAATGCAGCGACATATATCTTGGGCGAGATGGAAAACCCACAGAAAGATTTGCCGAAGGTTCTCATCTCCGGAACCGCATTTGTGACGTTTCTCTATGTCCTGTTGAATTTCGTATTCTTAAAGACCGCGCCCATCGAAGCCATGGTCGGCCAAGCTGAAGTCGGGTCTATTTCCGCCAAATACGCATTTGGTGAATGGGGCGGCCGGGCTATCAGCGTCATGTTTGCACTTCTGTTCATTTCATCCGTGGGCGCCATGACCCTTGCAGGGCCGCGCGCCATCCAAGCCATTGGCGAAGACTACAAACTTTTCGCAGCTCTCGGGAAAACCAATGACGCCGGTCTTCCCATGCGGGCTAT
>CALJNJ010000069.1 GCA_937981945.1 uncultured Caulobacterales bacterium
GAAAGCTGAGGACCAGAATCCGGACATTGGCCGTGTCTTTGTTAGACGCGCTCAGATACAGATCGGCAACAAATTCCGGCGCGAACGTTATCAGCGCCGCGAACATCATGATCAGCACAACACAAATGGATATGGTCGCCATTCCGGCCCGCCTGACGGCAGCTTTGTTACCCGCGCCCGCGGCCAACCCGACGCGGACGGCTCCGCCCATGGCAAAACCAAAAGGCAACATAAAGGCCATGGCGGCAGCGTTCAGCGCAATTTGATAGGCCGCCGTTTCTGTTGTCCCGATAAAGGCCATCAAAAACACACAGGCATTGAACAACATGCCTTCAAACACAGTGGTGACACTGATCGGCCAACCGAGCTTTACGACTTCGCGAAAACGCTGCCAGTGAGGCCGAAAGAAGTTATCGAATATTTGAAATTCGCGCGCGTCTTTGTCCCAATAGCAATAGGCTGCAAACATCAAAAAGCCCAGAAACAGCGATAAAGACGAAGCAATCCCGGCGCCCACAAGCTCCAGGCGCGGAAAGCCCCATAAACCAAAAATCAATAGGGCGTTCAGCGCTCCGTTGATGACCACCATAATGCTCACCAGCACAAGCGGCACTTTGGTTTTTTCAATGGCCGCCAAAAAATTGCGCAGCGCCCACATACCCATGGCAAAAGGCCAGCCGGGCGCCAAAGCCATCATATATTGAGCGGCAGGTTTGGCGATCTCCGGGCGCACTAAAGCGATCAGCGGCTCGACAAACAGCAATAAAAGAAAAACCAGAGGCGTCATAAACAGAATGGACCAAAAGGCCATACGCACGCTTTTGCGGGCATCTTTTCGGTCTGATTGATCAGCGCCAAGCGCCTGAGCAACCAAAGGCGAAACGGCCATGACCGGCCCGCAGCCAATCATCCACAACAGAAAATAGACAACACTGCCCAACCCGGCAGCCGCCAAGGCGGCCTCCCCGATACGGCCCAGCATAATCGTATCAATAAAGTGGATGGAAAATTGAATAAACTGCGCCAACGCCATAGGAACGCCCAAAACCATCAGGGCTTTCAGCTCACCGCCAAACGTTTCCGGCATTTTATATTTGCCCGCGTCGCCCACAATTGGGTCTTGAATTATGTCTTGTATTTGATCTTGCATTTTATCTTCGTGTTTTGAAATTTAATGTGTCGAAGATAAAAATTACCCCCGAGAGCGATGGCTCCGGAGGTCATGGATTAATATGGCCTCGGGAGCTATGTGGTCGAGTACGCGCAAAGACGGAATCGCGTCGCAGCCGCCTCCTCAATATGCATCATGAAAATATTCATGGATCGCTCCGTGGTTAGATCCGCGCATTTACGCGCCCTGCGACAAGCTGTCAATCAGATTTAAAAAATTGTCTTAAAGGCGCTTTAGCGCGGTGCGCGTTTCGCCAGAATGCGCTGCAAGGTTCGGCGGTGCATATTCAGGCGCCGCGCCGTCTCGGAGACGTTTTTCCCGCAGAGTTCATAGACACGCTGAATGTGCTCCCAGCGCACCCGGTCTGCTGACATTGGGTTTTCAGGCGGCTCAGGGCGCTCGCCTTCTCCTGCCAACAGAGCTTTGCAAACATCGTCGGCGTCGGCAGGTTTGGCCAGATAATCAACCGCGCCGGCTTTCACGGCGTGAACGGCCGTCGCCAAATTTCCATAACCTGTGAGCATCACCATTTTGCAATCGCCGCGGGCCTGATGAAGCGCATCAACGACCGTCAGACCGTTACCGTCTTCCAGGCGCATGTCGATGACGGCAAATGCCGGCGGGTCGGATTTGACCTTGGCCATAGCCTCCGCAACGGATTCGACCGTGGTGACTTCAAACCCTCTGTGTTCCATCGCGCGGCCGAGCCGGTTACGAAAAGGACCGTCATCATCAAGGATCATTAAGGTGTTATCTTCAGGGAGGTTATATTCTGTCGCCATGTCTCATCCTGTGAATTCTGCGCGGGTCAGAATATGACAAATAAATTGCTCTAAGTCAGCAAAATTCGAAAGGTTTGACGCAAATTAGGCAGGGCTTCCTAAAATGGCCTCTTTCGGCCAAATCATGGAGACTTCCGCGCCGCCATTTTGACGGTTATTAAATTTGACCTTTGCGCCGGTTCTTTCCAGCAATGTTTTCGAAATAAACAGGCCAAGCCCCAAACCTCCGGCACGTTTTTTCTCGGGCCGCGATGTCACATAGGGCTCACCCAGCCTGTCTCGGACAGCGGCGTCAAACCCGGGGCCATCATCATAAATTGACAAGGATATTTCGCTATCGCTCCAGTTTCCTGTCAAAACTACATTTGAGCTGGCAAAGCTGACGGCGTTTTCGATCAAATTGCGCAGGGCATACATAAGCTCAGCCCGTCTTTGAACAATTGGAATATCATCATTATTCATATCAATATCAATTGTGACGCCGGCTTTTATCCCGTCATAAGGTTCGCACGCTTCTTCCAGCAAAACATCAAATGACAGGTTGTCGTGAAACAAATCCCCTTCATCGCCCCGCTCGCTTAACTGTTTTAAAATATCACGGCAGCGTTCCGTTTGCGACAGAAGCAAATCAATGTCTTCGGCCAAATGGGTGCCGGGCTTCGCGTCTCGGGACATTTCCTTTGCCGTTAAACGAATGGTTGCCAGCGGCGTACCAAGTTCATGGGCAGCCGCAGCCGCCATACCGCCGAGCGCGGATAATTTCTGCTCATGGGCCAAGACGGCTTCGGTGGCGCGAAGGGCTTCCGACATACGACGGCTTTCCCTGGCGGAACGCCAAGCATACATGGACGTAAAGATCATCCCGACGATAAGCGCGAACCAACTGCCCAGCCTGAAAACAAAGGGGAGCTCAAATCCTTCTTCGCTCCACGGCAGAGGCTGAAAATTATAAACCATGGCCAGTGACAGGCCGGCGGCCAACAAACCCAGCAAGGACAAAACCGGGCGGCTTAATGTGGTCGCGCCTGTCACGACAGGCGCCAAAAACAGAAGCGCAAACGGATTATTCATACCCCCGGTGAGCCACAGCAGCGCCGCCAACTGAACCAAGTCAAAACCCAATTGCCCAATGGCTTCAGGGTCTTCTACGCGGCGATCCAACGGCAACGCAAAGGTCACGCCCAAATTGACCACAAGCGATAAAGCGATCATCAAAAAACACGGCAGAACCGGATAATCATATCCCATGCCAAAGCCGACAAAGAGAAGCGCTGCAGTCTGGCCGCCAATGGCAAGCCATCGCAATAAAACTAAGGTTGAGCGTCGTAGCCGGCCTGACACTTGACGGGACATTTCCGACCGAAATGTGGAAAATGGAAATATTGTCGCGCGCGCTTTTTCGGGCATAGACTTCTGACCTGTATTCTTTAAAGACAATCTCTCTATAACAAGCTGGAACTTAAATCCGGAGACTAATTTGATCCCTGCGCAAAATCTTACTCGGCTTTTTCAGATCGTGGTCGTCTCTCTCGGGCTGAGCGCAATTATGGCTGCGTGCAGCAATAAGAACGATGATCCGGGCCGCTCGGGGACAGTCGTCGCAACCGGAAGCGCCGAAATAGGCGGGCCGTTCAGTCTGGTCAATCAAGATGGTTTGCCGGTGACGCAAGATGATATTCAGGGAAAGCCCCAACTGATTTACTTCGGATTTGCATATTGCCCGGATGTTTGTCCTTTGGCGCTGCAACAAATGGGAGCTGCCTTGGACGCCGTTGATCCGTCGAGCGAGTTTTTTCAGCCCATTTTCATTTCCGTAGATCCTGAGCGGGATACGCCGGATATGCTCAAGCTTTATGTGAGCAATAACGGGTTTCCGAAAAACCTTATGGGATTAACCGGGTCGGCCGAACAGGTTGAAGCCGCTAAATCCGTCTATAAGATTTACTCGCAAAAAATCCCTGATCCCGACGGCGGTGAAGATTACACAGTCGACCATCTCAGCCTGATTTATCTGATGGATAAGAAAGGCAAATTTGTCGACGTTTTTACCCATGCATCAACCACAGAAGATATTACACGCCGGCTTAAAGCTTTCAAAAAGCGCAATGATTAATCAGATTGCTTTCTGGCAGCCGCTGCTTTTTTCGGATCGGGCGAATGAGAAAAGCTAATACCAATAGATTCAATTAGCCCGTCCATATCAAACGGCTCAGGCGCGATAATCTCTTCGCCGTCTTCGGGCGGAGTCATAATGGCGGCAAACTGAGCTTGCTGCCAATCTTGATAATCCATGAGCGCTTGCCCGGCCTTGAAGCCGCCCTCAGGACTCATTTCGACCGTTAGCGTGCCGCCCAAATCAATCAGCCCTTGCGCTTTTTCCGCAAAGTCGCCGGCCAGTTCCGTTTGTGCGCTGCCTTTCGCGCCCAAGGTCACCATCATGATGGCGGCTTTCGCCTGCTGTCTGATCAAATCAGGGCTGACATCTTGGTCCAGAGCATTTTTTTGAATAGCTTTGTCGATAATGGAGCGATCTTCAAATGACAGTTTAATGCCATGCAGGACCAGATTGCTGTAAGCATCCTTTAGTAGGCTTGTCGGATCAGGCATATTCGCCGGGTCTTCGATATTTTGCATATCCGTGGTCAGTTTAGCCATGGTTTCAGATAAATGCTTCATGCCTTCTATTTTTGACCGGCCCGATACAATGAATCCGTCTTTAAGGGTGAGGGTCAAATTTTCTGTTTCAACGATATCTTTGTTTTCATCAAGCTTGGCTTTTGACGACAGCGTAAATTCTAAACTGTCATAACCAATATCACCCAAAGTGGTTTTCATTTTCGCCAATTCAGGGTCGGTGGATTCTCCCGTAAAGACTACGTTTGCCAGCGGCATGTCTATTTCGCTGACAAACAGGCCTGCACCGGTCTCCGTGTGAGAGGCTGTCATTTTGGGAATCGAAAAGTTCAGCCCGTCACCATCTAATTTCAGATTATCCAAGAGCATATTGGAAAACCCGGCACTAAACGGACTAAAGGCATTTGATCTTTTTTGCGTTCCGGCGAACCTCATATCCCTGATGGACAAGCTATCGACAGAAAACTTTGCCGTCTCCGAGCCCGTTCCGCCCGTGCCGCTTAAGTTTTTTACCAGCAAAGACGAACGGCCATCGACTTCAGGTGTCAGGCCGGCGAAGGCCAGCGTCAGATCTGCATCTGCCCCGTCCATTTCAAGGCCTTCAATATATCCGCCGCCCGTAAAGCTTCCATTGCCCGGGTCACCCAATTTTTGAAACTCAGAGAAATCATCGGCGTCAGGATTAGTAAACAAGCGCAACAGGCCGGCATCGTCTTCGTCCGGCAATATAACGCTCATCTCAGCAATCGATATTTTTGTTCCGTCAGAGGAATCCGTACCCGACAAACCTGTGAGCTTGAACTTGTCGGCAAAGGGGGTGTCATCATCAAGCATGCGCAAGCCCGTGACTTCCAAGCGGCTGATATCATAGCCGCCGTTTTCGGTTTTAAGGTCCGTAAAAACGTAATTTCCGGCGCTGCCGGTTTTCTCGCCCCAGCTCAGCTTACCCCCGGCTTCAGACATATTAAGTGCCGCGAGCGCTTTTTGGGCATCCTCTTCAGGGACTGATCGCGTCTCAACGGCACTTGCCACTAATTGTTTAACTGAAGCTTCGGAGAGGCCGGCCGAAGACTTCTTACAGGCGCCTAAAGCGCAAATGGCCATAACGCCCGCGCCCAAAAATATCAGTCTCACTTCATAGCTCCCTAATTCTTCGCCAACGCGTTAAACCGGTTTGCGACTGTAAAACAAGTGAGACAGATTTAAATTATTGCCTGTGCGTGACCCGCAGACCCAGCTTTTTCGTGATTCCAAACGGATTGGACTGCACGTCCTTCATGGCGTCCGGGCTAAGTGGCTGAGGCGGGTTAATCTCAACAGTCAGAGTTCCGCCATCGTCAATCATCTTACTCAAACCGTCTGACAGTTCCGCATTGCCGGTAAACGCCATGGCAGCCAGCCCTGCTTTCGCTTGAATTTTTACGGCTTTAGGCGTTGTGTTTTGCTGGGCCGCGACCAAATTTATGACCCGATCGACAACGGATTTATCCGTCAGTTCAAGCTTCATACGGCTCAATGAGACATCATCCCCGCTTCCGGACCGGGCAGCATTTTCCAGTCCGCGCGCTTCAAGATTATAGGTCAGATCAAATCCGTCCCGCATGGACAGAAAAGAATCTGAGATCGTTAGCGTATCGCTGTTGCTGTCGAGAATTTTAGTCATTTGGCCGTTGAGCTCAATATTATCCAAGCCCAAATCGGCGAAGGATTTCTGTGCGCGCTTAAGGCTTGGGTCGTTAACCGGGCCTGAAAATGCCATGCGCAAAGGCTTTAAAACCTGACGCTCTGTCGTGACTCCGTTCTTGGTGTCTGTTCTTGACTGAAACCCTTCCAAGTTCAAACTGAAGTTTTCAGCCCCCATTTTGAAATCACTAAGATTAAGATTACCATAGCCGGAGCGCATGGGATTGAAATTCTTCCCGTCTTTCATTTCTGACATAAGCTCCATATCAACCCCTTCCGCCGACATGGACTTTAGGCTCAGACTGAAGGGTTTGCCGGATTGCTTGGAATCGCCGGTCACGGAAATGTTTTCTGCCAAAAATGCGCCCTTGCCGCTGTCTTCGTCCGTACCCCAACCAAAGGATTTGACCTGCAGCGTGCTGTCATCGCCCTTAATGTTCATGCCTTCCATCAGCATGGCGCCAAAACCAAATTCGCCGTCTTCAATATCAAGATCGATATCCAAATCATCCAGAGAATCCATATTACCGAGAGCGTCCAAAATTTTGGCCGCCATTTTCGGGTTCGGACGACTGAAGGTCACACTATCGATTGTGCCCTTGGTGGTTTCATCGTCAATCTTCACCTTCGACAGGCTCATAAGATCAAAGGTCGGCTCATCATTTTCCATACGAACGCCCTGAAGCGACACATTTGCAACATGAACATTTTTATCGTCCTTGGATTTGAACGTCAGGTTTTTGTATTGGTAATCGCCGGTCTTTCCTTTTTTGGAATCCCAATTCTTGGCGCCTTTTTCCGACAGACCCATAGCAGACAAAGCTGCATTGGCATCCGCTTCTGAAACGTTACGGTCTTCTACTTTCAGCATCTTGCGGATGACGTTTTTATCCGCCGTATCTTTGACGCTGAGGGCCTCTACTTTCATCTCGTCGAGATCTGCTGATTTTTTCTTACATCCGCCGAGTGCAATCAGGGTGGACAAAGTTACCAGACCCACAGTATGACGCCAATTAATCATGACAGGCTTCCTATCTAAATTTAAATTTGGTGCCGACAGTAGCAGTTTAGCGGCTGAACGGAAAGTGAAACTCCCGTTAAGGGACCCTGATGATCCGCGGATTCTCTATAAAAACTCAGATAAAGCCCGCAGAATCTCCGTAAAAATAAAACCCAGCGACAGAGAAGTCACCGTGACGGTCCCGGGCATTCGTTCATTGCCCAAAGCCATGAAATTTGTCCGCGATCAGAAAGACTGGATCGAAGTACAGCTGGAAGCCTTGCCGCCCGCTCAACCTTTTGAGCCCGGCAGCGGCATTTTGTTTGAGGGCGAAATTTACCGATTGGTGCATCCGAGGGGGCGTGGTCATCCTTATGTGGACCGGGAAAATTTTGAAATTATCGTCCCGGCACCGGAGGGTACATTTGAGGGCAGAGTTAAACGGCTTCTGATCCGGGAAGCCAGAGAGCGCCTGACGGAATCGACCCGTTTTTATGCCGATCAATTACAGCGGCCGGTCGAAAAAATTTCCGTCAGAGATACGAGTTCTCGCTGGGGATCGTGTATTACCCGCAAAGGCAAGGGTCATATTTCATATTCTTGGCGGCTCATCTCCGCACCGCCCTTTGTACTGGATTATGTGGCGGCTCATGAGTGCGCCCATATGATAGAGGACAATCATTCCAAGGCCTATTGGAATGTGGTCGCCGGTATCTTCCCGGACTATAAAAAGGCCAAAAAATGGCTCAATAATAACGGGCCGTTCCTGCATGCCGTCGGCGCTGAATTCTGATAAGAGACTGCTATCAGCCCCGTTCAGGCACATGAACCCAACATGAAAATGACTCTCAGACGGCGTTAAGGCCCCCCGCTCTATTTAGGGTGAATAAGTCCTTAACCGGGAGGTAAACATGAAAAAACTCATATCAACAACCGCTGTTGCAGCTTTGGCCCTCGCCATTCCTGTCTCAGCCCAAGCACAATCATCTTATTACGGGTCTGAATACACGCCTCACGAGCGCTGTAAGAAAGACGAAGACAAACGCCAAATCCTTGGCGGTCTGGCCGGCGCTGTTGTCGGCGGCGTCCTCGGATCACAAGTCTCATCACGCGGCGCCCGATCAGAAGGCAGCGCACTTGGCGCTGTTGTCGGCGGATTAGCCGGCGCAGGTATTGCCGATAAAACCGTTGACTGCGACCCTGACTATACCCAAAGACGCGGGACAAGCTATGGCGCCTATCCGTCATCACACACAAGCTATCCGTCAACTCAGCCTGTTTATACGGACCGGGTGACCTATAGTAACCATCCTGTCTATACCCAGCCAAGTTACGGTGCGGGCGCTGTGTCTTACGGCACAAGCTATTCAACCGGGGCAGTTACTTATCCGCCTTACAATAATTCCGGTCACAGCTATTCTGTCAGCTCTCCGACTTATACAAGCGGTTCATCTTATCAGACCTATCCGGCGTCCTATACGACCGGAACCACTTATTCGGCCCCGACCACTAATTACAGAACGGTCTCGCCGACTTACACAACAACAAGCTATGCGCGTCCTGTCACCTATAGATCCGGGACGACATATGGCAGCACTCATTACCACGGCCGCTATGCCTGTTCGGCATACCATAATTACTAATAATGACGGTTTGTGAACTTAAGCGCCCCTCACGGGGCGTTTTTTTATGGGGAGAGATCAGCGGGACCGCGCAATTTGGGCGGCAGGCTGTGCTCCAGGTCATTTTTCAACAAATTGATGTGGTCAGGCCGCAGAACCGGGCAGGCCTTTCCGGCCAAGGTCATGCGGTTTTGCTCCAAATTTTGTAATACGTCCCTGGCGATAAAAGGTTCACCCTTCGCGGCTTTGACCGTTTCTTTCCATTTGGCGGCACAGTTTTGATATTGAGACGAATAAGCGTCCAAATATCTGGCGCTGCCCATAGAGCCCGCAAACAAGGTGAATAAACCAAAATAAACCAAAATCTGTTTCATGGCGATACAGAAGCAAGAAGTTTGCCAAGGTTTATGGTTAATGAAACCTTTCGCTAAATAATCGTCAAAATTGTCCCGTTTTGGGCAAATCGGACCAGTTTAACCATTATATCAGGGCTGACGGCGACGCAGCCCAATGTTGCCCGGTCATCCGGCTGGGCCACGTGCAGAAAAACGGCCGACCCCAAGTTTTTTTGCGGCGGGCCGTCATTATGGCTGAAAACCAAGACAATGTCATAAGCCCCGTCTTCCCGGTGCAGTCTTTCATGGGAAGCGGGATATGGCAGACGGATAAATCGGTTATAGGCACGATCCTCCGGGTCATCGCACCAGCCGTCATCAGGCTGAAGCGCCATGAATTTCATATCCCCGGGCGGCGGACTCGGCAGACGGTCATCGCGATAGAGTCCGAATCTTATCTGATAATCGCCGCACGGGGTTTTTCCGTCCCCTTCCCGCCCCTTAACACCGGAAACAAAACCGTTTTTACCAATTCGGCACGGATAGGTGACTCCGTCAAAGGTTATGGTTTTTTCAAGGCAGTTCACGATAATGCTCATGACAAACTCACGCTTTAGTGAAAACTTGCGAGCAAATTGGCATTAGCTTAATAACCGATGCAAGCCTAAATAGGCCCCGCAACAGGAGTATATAACAATGGCCGTGAAAAAACGCCTTCTTTTAATTGATGACGACGATGATCTGCGCGCGGAGCTTATTGAGCAATTCGCTATGTATGACGAATTTGAAACCGCAGGCGCGGGCACTGCAGGCGCAGGAATTGAACTGGCGAAAGGCAGCCCTTTTGATCTGATTTTATTGGATGTGGATCTGCCCGACATGCTGGGCACGGAAGCTTGCGATATTATGCGCAAAGCCGGCGTTGCGGCGCCAATTGTGATGTTGACGGGAAACGACGGCGATATGAACGAGATTTTGGGCTTGAATTCAGGCGCCAATGATTACGTCACCAAACCTTTTCGATTTGCGGTGCTGCTGGCCAGACTACGGGCGCATTTACGCAGTTTCGAACAAAGTGAAGAGGCGACGTTTAAAATCGGGCCGTATGAGTTCAAACCGGCTTACAAACGGCTTGTGCCGCCGGCGGACGACACCGGCAATCAGCCTCGCGACATTCGCCTGACTGAAAAAGAAACCAATATTTTGAAATATCTTTACCGCGCCGGCGGGAAACCGGTTGGCCGGGATGAGCTATTGCATGAAGTCTGGGGATATAATTCCGGTGTTACCACGCATACGCTGGAAACCCATGTCTACCGTCTGCGTCAAAAAATTGAGCCTGAGAAAGGCGTCGCAACTTTATTAGTGACTGAACCCGGCGGATATCGATTAGTTATGGCATAAGGAGGCCATGACTTACTTACTCGGGCTCTACGCCCTTATAGTTTCAGGCCTAACGGCGGCCGAATTTAAAGGCCGGCGCGGTCTCCAAGCCTGGCTTAAACCGCTCGCAGCGTTTCTGTTTATTCTGATCGCTGTCTTTGGCGGAGCGCTTTATTGGAACTATGGCAGGATCGTTTTGGCGGGACTGATTGCCTGCGCAATCGGTGATGTGCTTTTGCTCTCCAGAGAGAGCCCGGTAAAATTTAAACTGGGCATGGGCGCTTTTGCGCTCGGTCACATTTTATATCTGATCGGGTTTTTTAAAATCGCCGAACATGCCGGCATCAGCCCGCTTGCTATCTTGCCGGTCTTGGCGGGCGGCCTTTATTTTTATTGGGTCAGGCCCAAGCTCCCAAAGGATATGATTATCCCGGTGGCCGTTTATTCACTGATCATTATCGCCATGGTCGCGAAATCCTTCAGCGCGACGATCTTGATTGTACCCGTCGCTGCAATTTTGTTTGCCGTATCAGATATGTTTGTGGCCAAAGACCGGTTTGTGGATGATAAGCCGTCAAATGCACTGGCGATCACCCCGCTCTATTTTGGGGCTCAGGCCTTGTTTGCGTTGTCAGCGGCGATTTAGATATCCAGCGTTTGTGACACGGGCACATGGTCGGAGGGCTTTTCTTTGACCCGCCACTGCGTGTGAATTTCA
>CALJNJ010000070.1 GCA_937981945.1 uncultured Caulobacterales bacterium
AATATCGGAGAATTAGCCAAATTTTTCAGCTATTTGCTGTAAAAGCATGCCCCAAGCGTCCGGGCGCAACAGCAGCGCCACCAAAAGACCGGCGACGGCGCCGCCCAAATGGGCTTCGTGTCCGATGATGGTGTTTTCACGTTTGGACAATACATAACTCCCGACCAAGAATAAGACCGCCAAAACGATTGACCACATGGGGATGACAAAAAACAGCAGCAAAGTGGCAAACGGGAAAAACAGGCAAAACGCCAATATGATTCCGGAGGTGGCGCCGGAAGCTCCGGCGGCCCGATAATTCAGATTGTGACGATTGCTGAAATAGGCCCAGGCGTTCCCGGCCAGCAAAGAGATGATATAGAGCAGTATAAAACCCGTCGTGCCCAAAATCTTCTCTAAAACGCGGCCGAACGCAAACAGCACATACATATTGATGATCAAGTGAAGATTGTTCACATGCAAAAATGCCGACGTAAAAAACCGGTACCATTCTTTTTGCTTCTGAATGGGCCCGACCCAAAAAACATTTTTGTCGAAAATTTCCCGATTGTTCAGCGCGATCAAACTGACAATGACGTTCATTATGATCAGACCGAGGGTTGCGGGTGATTGTGTCAATAATTCCATAAACCGGGCCTACAGGGCCGATCGCAAACCCGCAAGCCCGGGCCCGCGACAATCTGCCGAGGGATGAAACTGTAATTGCGAATAATTCTCACTTGCGCCCGCCGGGCTCATTCGCTAATGAGCTTTTCGTAATTGAGAATGACTTGCAACTAAGCAAGCGAAAGACTTGGAATGAAACGAATTTTACTGAGCGGCGCGGCTTTGTGTGTGTGCGTCCTTCACAGCTCGGCGGCGCTGGCTGATGACCATGATGAGATCATTGTCACCGGACAAGCGCGCGCTAATGAAAAATTCTCGGCGACTAAAACGCCGACCCTGATCATTAATGTCCCGCAAAGCCTGTCATTGATCACGGATGAGCAGATCGAGGCTCAGGGATTTCGGGGGCTGGCTGATGTGATCGCCTATACGCCCGGGGTTTCCATGGGATTAGGTGAGGGGCACCGGGACCAAATTACCATTCGCGGTCAAAATACCACGGCAGACTTCTTCCTCGACGGATTGCGGGATGATGTTCAGTATTTCCGCCCGCTTTATAATATCGGTCAAATCGAGGTTTTACGGGGCGCGAATGCCATGATGTTTGGCCGCGGTGGCGGCGGAGGGGTGATCAACCGCGTGACCAAGCGGCCCGTTTTTGACGAAGCTTTCCATGAGGTCGCGCTTTCCGTCGATAGTTTCGGGAGTGCCTCAGCGGCGCTCGACAGTAATTTCACCGCCGGCGAGGACGGCGCGCTGCGCCTAAACGCGTATTATGAGCGCCTGAATAATCACCGCAATTTTTATGAGGGTGACCGTTTCGCGGTCAACCCAACGGCGCGGCTTGAACTGTCAGATGCGACCCAAATCGGCCTGTCTTACGAATATGTTGACGATGACCGAACCGTCGATCGCGGTGTTCCGTCATTGAACGGCGCGCCTTTGGAAGGGTTTAGAGACACTTTTTTCGGGGATCCGAACGCCAATCAAACAACGCTGGCCGCTCACATCGGACGAGGCCGGATTGATCATAAATTTTCTGATGATTTGTCGGTCAACGGCACGCTGCAATATGCGGATTACGACAAGCTTTACCAAAACCTCTACCCCATCGGTATCGATCTTGAGGCGCAGACCGTATCCCTTGACGGATATCGCGATACCACTACGCGGCAAAATTTGATAGGACAGATCAATTTGATCGCTGATTTGGATATGGCGGGATTTTCTCACACGCTTTTACTGGGCGCCGAATATGCAGATCAAGACACGGATAATGCCCGCCGGGATGTCTTATTTGCGGACAGCCAAGATGATCAAATCAGTTTTGCCTTTTCCGATCCTCTAAATGTTCCGGGCTTTGACTTTCCGGCCTTTTCGCGAAACCGCTCATCCGGCGTGAAAGTTTTTTCGATTTACGGCCAGGACCAGATCGACATCGGAGATCACGTCAAGCTCATTGCCGGCCTTCGGCTCGACAGTTTTGATATCAACACAAACAATCTGATCTCTGACGAGCAGTTTTCGCGTAAAGACGAGAAGCTGTCGCCGCGGCTCGGCCTGATTTACAAGCCGCAGGATCATATCTCTGTTTACGGCAGTTTCAGCCGGTCTTTTCTGCCAAGGTCCGGCGATCAGTTTTTATCCCTCAGCTCAACAGCAGCAGCTTTGGTGCCTGAGAAATTTCGCAATTATGAGGCAGGCGTAAAATGGGATATCAGCCACGAACTGGCCCTGACGGCAGCGCTGTTTCAGCTGGATCGTGAAAACGGCTCGGTGCAAGATCCCAATAATCCGGAGAACAGTTTTCTGACAGGATCCCGCACGAAAGGCTTCGAAGCACAGCTGGCCGGACATGTTACGGAAGACTGGTCCGTCTCCGCCGGATACAGCTATCTGGACGCTAAAGAGCGCGGACGCCTTGTGGGCACGGAATTTGTAAATCGTGATCTGGCGCAAGTGCCGGCGCATATGATTTCCTTGTGGAATCGATATGATGTGTCCGGCAAGCTGGGCCTTGGGCTGGGTCTGACCCATCAGGACAGCCAATATACGTCATCGTCCAATACGGTTTTACTCCCCGGATTTACCCGTCTGGACGCGGCCGTTTACTACAATCTCTCTGATAGCTATGAGATTCAACTCAATATTCAGAACTTGACGGGCGCCGAATACTTTCCGTCAGCCCATAATGACAATAACATCGCAACGTCACAGCCGTTCAACGGCCGATTGACCCTTAGAGGCAAATTTTAGCAGAAAAAATGCCGATACCCCTTCAAAGTCACGTCAAACTGTGATTAAAGGCGCCGGGTTCAACTTATTCCTTTCAAGAGGTATTTTATGTCAGGCTTTTCAGGCCACAATTTCAATGATCGTCTTAAGTCTCAAAAAGAGGCGAAATTGGCTATGCTCAAGCGGGCCAAAGAAAAGAAGCCGACCAAGGAAGAGCTGGAAAAAAAGCTGGCGGATCGCGCTGAGCGCAATAAGCGCAAAGCCGAACGGGATGCCGAGCGGGCGGAAGAAAAGCGCATCGCTGCTGAGAAGCGGGCCGCTGAACAGGCCGAAGCTGAACGTAAAAGCAAAATTGCGGAAGATGCCCGGCACAAGGCCGATGAGGAGCTTAAGCGTGCTCAGAAAGCTCGCCGAGACGCCAAATACGCGGCCCGCAAAAACCGCGGCCGTCGCTAGACCTTAAACTTTCCAGCCAAAATGCAGGCAAGCAATACCGCCTGAATAGTCCTGCCAAGAGACGCGCTTGAAGCCTGCGTCTTTAACCATGTCCGCGAAAGGTTCCTGGCGGGGAAATCGGCGGATGCTTTCGATCAGATATTGATAACTGTCGCCATCACCGGCGAGCCATTCGCCCAGTTTAGGAATAACACCGAAAGAATAGCTGTCGTAAATTTTACGCAAAAAGGCTTCAGGCGGCGTCGAAAATTCCAAAATAGCCAGCCTGCCGCCGGGTTTTAGCACACGGTGAAATTCTGACAAAGCTTTGTCCCTGTGTGTCACATTGCGTATGCCAAAAGCGATAGTCACGGCATCACAGTAATTATCCGGAAACGGCAAGGCCTCCGCATTGCCGCAAACGCGCTTTAAATCCAGTCCGGCGTCCTTTTTTTCATCGAAGCCCGCCAGCAGCATTTCTGCGTTAATATCGACCACGATTGCGCGGGCAGGCTCCCCGCCGCGCCGTCTTCGTTTAATGTCGGCTTTTTTGATAAATCGGCGGGATAAATCGCCGGTGCCGCCGGCCACATCGATCAGTAATTCGCCCGGCTGCGGATTGACTTTGGTGATGGTCATATCTTTCCAAACCCGGTGAATGCCCAAGCTCATGGCGTCATTCATCAGATCATAATTACCCGCCACAGAATCGAAGACTTCCCGAACTTTGGACTGTTTTTGTCCTTCCGGGATATCATCATACCCAAAGTCGATTGTTTTATCATTCATGGCTGTTATTTGTCACAGATCGATCATTAGCGCTATAGGACATTAAACCCCATGCCGGAGCTCCCCGAAGTTGAAACCGTCAGACGCGGATTGTCACCTGTTATGGAAGGCTTTGATTTTACGAAAGTGATTTTAAACCGTCCGGATTTACGGTTTCCGTTCGGGGATGATTTTAAAGCTCGCGTTCAAGGGCAAACTCTGGGGCGCTTATCCCGCCGCGCGAAATTCATGATCGCAGAGCTTGGTTCAGGCGACCGGCTGTTTATGCATTTGGGCATGTCCGGCCGTTTCACCATTGACCGGGATTATGCGCCCGGGGATTTTACCCATACTCACAATACGAACCCTAAACATGACCATGTGATCTTTGAAATGAGCAGCGGTCATCGGGTCGTCTACAATGATCCGCGCCGGTTTGGGTTTATGGAATTAATTGCGCCCGGCGCCCCGTCGCGGCTTGACGATTTGGGGCCGGAGCCTTTGTCCAACAGTCTGTCAGCGCCGGTTTTACGCAAAGCTCTTAAGGGCAAGAAGAACAAGATAAAAACAGCGCTTCTGGATCAACGCATCATAGCCGGGCTGGGCAATATCTATGTGTGCGAAGCGCTTTACCGGGCTCAAATCTCACCGAAACGTGCCGCCGGCCGTCTGTCCGTGGCGGAAACTGAAAGTCTGACCGGCCACATAAAGGATGTCATCGCCGAAGCCATAGAAGCCGGCGGCAGTTCTTTGCGCGATTTTGCCAATACGGACGGCAATCTGGGCTATTTTCAGCACAGTTTTGATGTTTACGGCCGAGAGGGTGAACCTTGTAAAACCTGCCAATCGTCAATCGTGCGTATCGTCCAAACCGGCCGCAGCACATTTTATTGTAAGGCCTGCCAGGGGTAGCTTTCCATTGCCTTGATGTTGCTGATGGGCCAGCCTTTCTGAGGCGGACGTTCAGCGCAGAAAATCACTGATCAGTCGGAATTAAGCGCCATCGTCCGTCGAAGATGCTTAGCTGCAATCATTAACTGTTTTTCGGTTGTTCAGGTACTTTTTTTAAATTTATACTTACGTAGGACAATTTCTGTCGGAGATTTTTTATGACTAAACGTTTTTTATTAAACACTTTAACGGGAACTTGCTTTCTGCTGGTTTCTACAACTTCATTAAACCTTTTTACTCCTGTTGCAATGGCAAGCGAATGTCTTCTTGACGTAAATGATGATGACGCCGCAGATGCGACTGACGGAACGCTTAATGCGGATGGGACGCCTAATGATAGTTTGGCTTGTGGTGAAAATGCTATCGCAGCTGGTCCGAATGCCGTTGCTATCGGAACAAACTCTTCAGCTAATGTAAACTCCATAGCAATAGGAGTACGAGCCAACGCCAGAGGGGATTCTGTAGGCATCGGTAATGGGGCTTTTGCTCAAAATGAATCCGTTTCTATAGGAGGAAATGCTGGAACCGAAGCGGAGCGCTCCGTTGCAATTGGTTTTAATGCGAACACGGGTCGAGAAGATAGTGTTGCGATCGGCTATCGCGCAATAGCCAGCAATTTCAATGGAGAAGGATGGGATAATACAGCAATTGGTGCCCGTTCTAATGCAGGTGGGCCCTCAAGCACTGCAGTTGGTAGTAGTGCACGTGCTATTCGACCCGGGTCAACTGCGATTGGGAGCGGCGCTATTGCCTTTGGTCGTGACTCGGTTGCAATTGGAACGGGGTCAGATGCCAGCATAGGACAGAATAACATTGGATCTGTTTACTCGGGCGCAAATATCGGACAAATAGCCCTAACAGAACAAAACAATGCGCGGGCTCAGGCGGATTTCGGTAACAGGTTGATTACGGGGGTTGCCGATGGTCGCTTAAGATTGAATTCACGAGATGCAGTTAACGGTAGCCAGCTTTTCCAGGTAGCTAGAAACCTAGATACACGCGTCACAAGAAATACGAACGGTATTGCAGCTAATAGCTCTGAGATTGCAACAAATACGACTAGAATATCGCAAAATGCAACAGATATTCAAACCAACTCCGCGGCTATTTCGACCAATACGTCAGATATTGCTGCGATCTCCGTCGCTACGACTGCCAATAGTCTTAATATCCAGACGAATTCAACAAACATCGCTAACATTGCGACGAGTTCAGAAGAGAATG
>CALJNJ010000071.1 GCA_937981945.1 uncultured Caulobacterales bacterium
AAAGGCGGCGCCGGTTGCCAAAGACATTTTTATCGACTCGATTACGTCACTTTCCATCTCCGACGCGATCAATATCGTGAAGGGACCGGACAATGCCGCCACGCAATATTTGCAGCGGACAACCGGCAACCGGTTGGCCGGATTATTTTCTCCGATTATGGAAAACGCCCTTGGCCAAACAGGGGCTTTGCGCCTTTTGGATGATGTCACCGGACAGCTCAGAAATGTTCCTCTGGCGCCTCAATTAGGCAGCGATGCGCGGCGTGATCTTATTGGCCATGGTGTGAATTTCGGGCTCAACGGACTGTTTGCCTATATTGGCGATGAAGAAAAAGCCATTCGGGACAATCCTGCCAAAAGAACAAGCCAGATTCTGCAACGGGTCTTTGGTTATTTGTAAGACCTGAGCCTATTCTTCTTCCCGCCCGGGGATTCCCCGGCGGGCCAGTTCATCAGCGCGCTCATTGCCTTCTTCGCCGGCATGGCCTTTGACCCATTTCCAATTTATGTCGCGCTTGGCGTTTTCCACGTCGAGCTCTTGCCACAGATCTTTGTTGATGACGGGTTTCTTGTCAGATTTTTTCCAGCCGCGGGCTTTCCAATTATGGATCCATTCCGTGATCCCTTTGAGCACATAAGTGCTGTCCGTCCACAAGGTGATTTTGCCGTCAAACCCGGGCTTGATAGCGCGTAGCGCCTGAATGGCGGCCATAAGTTCCATGCGGTTATTCGTGGTGTCGTCTTCACCGCCGAAAATTTCTTTTTCAGCGTCGCCGAATTTCATCAGCACACCCCAACCGCCCGGCCCGGGGTTCCCCGAACAAGCGCCGTCCGTGTAAATGATCAGTTCTTTGCTCAAGCGCGAAGTTCTCTTGGCAGGTGGAATTTAATATTCTCGTCCGTAACCCGCACTTCAGTGAGTTCCACGTCATATCGGGACCGGAGCGCCGCAATGACGCCGTCGGTCAAATACTCCGGGGCGCTGGCCCCGGCGGATAATCCGATGGTGTTTGCGCCTTCTATGAGGGCCCAATCCAGTGTCTCCGCGCCCGAAATCAGCATCGCGCCGCCGGCACCGGCCTTGACGGCGACTTCGACAAGGCGCTTGGAATTCGACGATGTTTGAGAGCCTATAACCATAAACAAATCGCATTTCTCGGCGATCTCTTTGACGGCGGCTTGGCGATTTGTTGTGGCGTAACAAATGTCCTCTTTATAGGGGAGGGCGATGGTCGGAAACCGTCCCTGAAGAACTTTGATAATGCCTTTGGTGTCATCAACGGAAAGCGTCGTCTGCGTCACTAATGCTAAATTGTCGACGTCTGTCGCTTGGTAATTTGCGGCATCGTTTTCATCCTCAATCAAGGTCATCGCGCCCTCGGGCAGCTGCCCCATGGTCCCGATAACTTCCGGGTGTCCGGCGTGACCGATTAGAAGAATATGCCGGCCGTCCCTTTGGTGTTTTTCGGCTTCAACATGAACTTTGGAAACCAAAGGACAGGTCGCGTCCAGGAAATGCATCTCTCTGGCCTGCGCCGCGGCAGGGACGGATTTCGGCACGCCGTGGGCTGAAAATACAACAGGCCGGTCATCCGGGCATTCATCCAGTTCTTCGACAAAGACAGCGCCCATATTTTCAAGCCGGCTGACCACGTGAGTATTGTGAACGATTTCGTGACGGACAAAGACCGGCGCGCCGTATTTTTCCAGCGTACGCTCCACAATTTGGATAGCGCGATCAACGCCTGCGCAAAAACCGCGAGGCGCTGCCAAAAGGACAGTTTTCGTCAATCGGTCATTGGCCGGGACTGGCTGCATTAAATAATCCTCATATTGTCAATCGGCGTTGCGGTTTGCGGCTTAACCCGATAGTAGACAACTTGCTTGTCCTGATGTAGCAGACTGCGCGAATAAGGGCCATAGCCGAGTCACTATCAAACCTAATTAAGGCGAAAAGATGGGTAAAACAAAAATTCTTGCTATGACGGCCGCGACAGCGCTCATGGTACTGTCCGGTTGCCAGTCAACCAAGGAAGCGTTTGACATTGGCGGCGCCGCTGAATCCAATCCGGGACCGTGTCCGCGGGCTTTCGCCCTCTATGATGCGCAGCGCTTGGTTGAGATCACAGGAAAAGAGACATTTGCAAATGTAGGCTTCACCGGCGAGATCGGTAAAATGCGCAGTCTGTGCCGATATTACGGTGAACAGCCTATCGTTGCCGATCTTGAAATCGATATGGATTTTGGCCGCGGCCCGGCTGCTGCAGGCGATACGGCGACCTACGAATATTTTGTTGCTGTGACCCGTAAGAATGTCGCCGTCATCCACAAAGAAGTCTTTCCCGTGACCGTACAATTCCCGGCGGGCGTTGACCGGGTTTCACGGACTGAGAAAATCGATAAAATCACAATTCCGCGCGCCGGAGAAAACACATCAGGTGTGAACTTTGAAATCGTTGTCGGTTTCGTGGTGACGCCGGAGCAGCGCGAATTTAATGCCAGCGGTAAACGCTTCCGCGTATCAGCCGGTCAAAGCCGATAGTGAAAGCTGCGCCATAAGCGCGGCTTTACAATTTATTCTTATTCCTTACCTACAGAGCTGCCATGTCTGTATCTGTTCTTAATCAATTGACGTCAGCCTTTGAAAAGGCCTTTGCCGATTTGGGGTTTCCGCCTGAGTTTGGTTCAGTGCGCGAATCTGATCGGCCGGATCTGGCGCCTTTCCAATGTAACGGCGCTATGGCGGCGGCCGGCTTTTTGAAAAAGCAGGGCGAAAAAGCCAACCCTCGCGACATTGCCGCCAAAATCGCTGAGGCGGTTTCCGGCAGTGATTTGATTGCCGGCACTGAAATCGCCGGACCCGGCTTTATCAATATTATTCCCGGCGAATCTATCGTCGCCAAACGGGCCAATGAACTGCGCGCGGACGATCGCAGCGGCGCCGTTTTAACAGCGCCCAAGACCATCGTTATTGACTATGGCGGCGCCAATGTGGCCAAGCCCATGCATGTGGGTCATTTGCGCTCGGCGGTGATCGGCGAAGCGCTTAAGCGCCTGATGCGGTTTCGGGGCCATAAAGTTATCGGGGATGTCCATCTCGGTGATTGGGGCCTGCAAATGGGCCATTTGATTTCAGAGCTTGAGGACGAGCAGCCGGGGCTCGTCTATTTTGACGCCAAGATCACAGACGGCTACCCGTCGGACAGCCCTGTTACCATGGACGACATGGCCAGAATGTATCCGGCTGCCAGCGCCAAAGCGAAAAGCGATGAGGCCCGGATGAAGCGGTCTCAAACGGCGACGGCTGAACTGCAATCCGGCCGCCCCGGATATCGCGCACTTCTGGATCACTTTATCAGTGTTTCAATTGCCTATCTCAAAAAAGGCTATGGGGATTTGGGCGTGACCTTTGATCTTTGGAAGGGCGAAGCATCTGTCGATCCGCTTATTCCCGACATGATTGAAGCGATGAAAGCCAAAGGCATTACAGAGGATAGTGACGGCGCGCTGATTATTCGGGTCGATGAAAATTACGATTCCGAAAAACGCAAAGGCCTGCCGCCGGTTATGCTCAAAAGCAGTGCCGGTGCCGTTCTGTATCACACAACGGATTTAGCGACATTGATTGACCGCAAGAACGAAATTGACCCTGATCTGATCCTCTATGTGGTTGATCAACGTCAGGCCGCTCATTTTAAACAAGTTTTCAAGGCTGCAGAAATGGCCGGATGGTATGATCCGGAACAATTGGAACATTTGGGATTCGGAACCGTCAACGGCAAAGACGGTAAACCGTTTAAGACCCGCGACGGCGATGCGCTTCGCTTATCCGATCTCACGAAAATGATGCGCGACGCGGCCAAAGAGCGGCTGGTGAAACAGGATATCGGCCAGGATTACCCCCGGGACGAACAGGAAGATATTGCCGACAAAGTCGGTATGGCCGCGTTGAAATTTGCGGATTTGCAAAATCAGCGCCTGACAGATTACACATTTGATGCGGAACGGTTTACGGCCTTTGAAGGCAAAACGGGGCCTTATCTTTTATATGCGGCCGTGCGTATCAAATCCATTTTGCGCCGCGCCGCTGAAAAAGGCGTTCAGCCCGGTACTATTATGGTCACGGATAAAGCCGAAACCCAATTATTATTGGCGCTGGATGCTTTTGACCGGGCCGTATCGCTGGCGGCAGATAAACGGGCGCCGCATATTTTATGCGAACATGTTTTCCGTCTGGCTCAGAGTTTCTCACGGTTTTATACGGATTGCCCCATTTTGAAAGATGATGTCCCCGAGGACATCAAAGCCTCTCGATTATCATTTGCTCAACTGACGTTGACGCAATTGGAGCTGGGTTTGGATATTTTGGGGATAAGTGTTCCGGAGCGTATGTAGCCCGGCATAAATTCCTCTTGCCTCCCTTATTAGCGGAGCTTATACAGCCTCATCCATCGGGAGAGAGTCGCAATAATAAAATGACCGCCGAAGGCGCAACCGCTACCGGAAACGCTCAGGCAAACGGACCGATCGGATCATAAAAAGCTGGAAAGAGGGCCCAATAGGTGAAAGGCCCCGCCGAAGGAGTAAATCTCTCAGGCCTGTCAGGACAGCTGGTGGCACTTAGCGGTACAAGCCGCGGAAAGTGCTTATGTCTGAGACACAATTAAAACAAACCAAACTTCACGCTCTGCATGTTGCGGCAGGCGCAAAAATGGTACCGTTCGCGGGCTATGATATGCCTGTGCAATATCCGCTCGGGATTATGAAAGAGCATTTACAGACCCGCGAAAAAGCCGGTTTGTTCGATGTCTCCCATATGGGGCAGTGCTTTATTATGGCTGAAGACGGGAGTTTTGAAACCGCCGCCAAGGCGCTTGAGAAACTTGTGCCGGCCGATATTCAAAGCCTGGAACCCGGACAGCAAAGATATTCCCAATTCCTGAATGAAGAGGGCGGTATTCTTGATGATCTTATGATCTCCCGTCTTGGGATGGAGGGCTATACCCATGCACTCTATCTGGTGGTCAATGCAGGTTGCAAAGATGCTGATTTCGCACATTTGCAAAAACATCTGCCCGATCATGTGAAGATGATGGTCAAGGATGACACGCTGTCTTTGATTGCCCTGCAAGGCCCGAAGGCGGTTGACGTTTTGGGTGCCATGTGTCCTGCGGTGAAAGAACTGGTCTTTATGACAAGCACGGATCTGCCCGTCGGGAAAAACGATATTTGGTGCCATGTGTCCCGATCCGGCTATACCGGAGAAGATGGCTATGAAATCTCCGTTAAACATGACGATGTTGAGGCGTTGGTGGAAGAAATCCTCTCCTATGACGATGTTGAGCTCATCGGCCTGGGCGCCAGAGACAGTCTGCGAATGGAAGCAGGACTTTGTCTTTACGGGCATGACATTGATACAAGCGTATCGCCCATTGAAGCCGGACTGATTTGGTCCGTTCAGAAACATCGCCGCACCGGCGCTGATTATTTGGGCGCGGCCCGCGTGGCGGCCGATATCGCCAATAAGCAAAGTAAGCGGCTGGTTGGCATTTTGCCCGAAGGCCGAGCGCCCGCCCGTGAGCATACGGAAATTCAGGACACGAACGGCAACACGATCGGCGAAATTACGTCGGGCGGTTTCGGCCCGTCCGTGGGCGGCCCGGTCGCCATGGGATATGTTGCCCGTAGCCACGCAAAAGCGGGAACGCAGCTTAATCTAATCGTTCGGGGAAAGGCCCGACCTGCCAAGGTCGTGAAAATGCCGTTTGTTCCCCATAATTATCACCGCGGATAAGGAGGAACCCCGCATGAGCACTTTTTACTCAGAAGATCACGAATATATCAAAGTCGACGGCGATATCGGTACGGTCGGCATTTCCGATTATGCCCAAAATGCTCTGGGCGATATTGTCTTTGT
>CALJNJ010000072.1 GCA_937981945.1 uncultured Caulobacterales bacterium
GATTTGACATAGCGGCTGGCCTGACCGTCTTTTTCATAAGATACATCCAAACCGAATTTGTGACGCAGCGTGGCATTGGTTACCATGGCTGCATTTTTGAGACCGGACTCGCGGGTCGAATATTCCGTGGTGACAGAGACGCAAAAGGCGGAATTATCCACGCGGTGCGGAGAATTGAGGGGCCAGGAAACGCCCATGCCCGGTTCCAAATCGATAATCGTCGCCTCTTGGTCAAAAGATTTATCATAGGGCAAATCATCATCGAAAATATTGGTCACGGCCGATTCATAGGCCGCGTCCGGAATGAACTTTTGGGACCGGGGATAAATCACGATCTGCTTGGCGCCGCGAATATGCCAGAGAATGACTTCGGTTTTATCAAAATGATAAGGGGTTTGGGAAATGGGTGAGCTGATCAAAATGCCGCCTTTGGCCGAATAGGTTTTATTCCCGGTTTTATCAGCAATCCCGCCATACATTTTGTCGAGCACGGATTTATATTCCGGATGCACATTCATGGCATTGCGCATATTGATAAAGACGCGGCCGGCTTTGGCGGCCTCAAATAAAACTTCGCCCGGAATATTGCGAAAATCGCCGGTGCGAAATTTGTTGGGATAAACAGGGTGATCGGCATCGCCCATGGAGTTCACATCCAAAAGGTGAGACGGATGTTTATCCAATAGCTCGATTAAGGCCTGATCCGTGAACAAACCCGTTCCGTCCAAATCATGACCGAAAGTCAGGATATCTTTTTGAAATTTTTCAGTATGGGTCTCGGACCAATCGCTTAGGATTTGCATATTGTGCTCCCTCACTCTTTAGCTTCTTCCAATCAAATGTTTGATCAAATAATACAGCCCCATCAAGAACAGCAGCACGCCAACGGCGACCGCTGAGCTGTAGATCAACGGCGTCAAGTCACCGAATAACGGGTCTGAATTTTTCAGACTTGCCCAAAGTCCGCCCCCGGCTGCGGTCAAACCAAAAATCATCATGGTCACAAAAGCCCAAATGTTTTGTTTGTCCGTCGTAACCGCCGGGGTGATATACCGATCTGCAGAATCACCGGATTGAATATCGTCTATGGTTCCGTCTGAATAATCGATGACAATGTCGGCATTTTGTGACCCGTTAAACTCCAATGTATCAGTTTCTGTTTCGTCGGGAGTTGTCACAAGACTATCCGGCCAATCGCTTAAGTCCGTATCCGCGTCATCTTCCATAAGCGCGTCGAGACGCTCACTGACTTCAGCTGCCGCTTCGGCAATGGGCGAGGGCGCATCTTCCGGAACAATCTGAACTTTGTCAGACATTTGAAGAATGTCGGCATCGTCGCCGTCTTGGACGGCCTTGTCCTTCAGGCCGCCGTTTTCGACCGTGTCGTAAAGGGTCACAATATTGGATTCTGTAATGGCCGGCAGGGCAGGTTTTGCGGTCTCCGCCGCTGCAGGTTCATTATAATTAGTGACAATTTTTTCGGCCACATTGTCCGTGTCTTTGCCGGTCCTTAAAAGCTCTTTAGGGGCGGGCGCCGTTCTGACATTGGGTCTTAGAAATAAGGCCTTTTCCGCAGTCCGTCTGCGTACCAAGGCGTCGACCACATAAACTTGTCCGTCAATATTGCCCAGGCGCCAGGCGTCAAACCCATTGGCCGCGGCAATGACTTTACCCTGATTGAGGGCGTGCAAAACATCTGATCCGAGAAATGTGTCCGTGCCGATCGAATGGGCCAGGGAACACAGCGCATCAAACTGACTTTGAGACATGGCCGCGTGGACATGGGTGTTGACCACATGTTCAACCGCCGACAATTTGGATTTCAGAACTTCTTCGGCCTCGACTTGACTGAACCGGATATTGGGATCATCGGAGATCTCCCCATAGCCCACCAAACGGCGCCCGTCGCGCATAGGCCGGCCTTCAGGGTGATACCCCTCATAGGCTTTGATCAGGCGCAGCCCGATATCAGACAATGTAAATTGGTAGCTCATGACCGTTCCAAATCAGCACAAAGTTTTCTTCGTTGTACTGAAATGCAAATTTGAGGCCGAATTTCGTGCCGTGGCGGTTATTTTGAAAAAAAATCCCTTATAGGGCGATAAGAGCTTGGGTTTTTTACAACAGCATAATGGCTGCAAAGCCTAAAAAGGCAAAGAATCCAATAACATCCGTGACCGTCGTGACGAAAACCGATGATGAAACGGCCGGATCAGCGCCCATGCGTTTTAAGGCCAGCGGAACGGTAATTCCGGCAATTCCGGCGAAGAAATGGTTAATGACCATAGCGATGAACGCCACGATGGCGATGTCCTGACGCCCGAACCAAATATAGGCGATAATGGCCAAAGCTATGGCAAAAATGAAGCCGTTAAATAAGGCCGCAATGGCTTCTCTGCGAATAACCCGCCAGGCATTTTGAGAGGTCAAATCCCGCTCGGCCAGCGACCGAACCGCCACGGCCAGGGCCTGGGTTCCGGCGTTTCCGCCCATGGAGGCCACGATGGGCATTAAAATGGCAAGCTGCACAAATTCGGCGATTGTGTAATCAAACAAGGCGATCACAATTGAAGCTAAAATGGCGGTGATCAGATTGATAAACAGCCACGGGGCTCTGGCTTTTACGGTGGTGAAAGCCGTGTCAGTCACGCCTGCCTCGCTCACCCCGGCCAGGGCCAGCATATCTTCTTTGTTTTCGTCCTGGATAATATCAATAATATCATCGGCGGTCATAATCCCCGAAATGCGACCGTCCGTGTCCAGCACGGGCGCCGATATCAAATGGTATTTTTCAAAAATATAGGCGGCTTCTTCCTGGTCCATATCCTGTCCGACCGAGAAGATTTGATCATTCATCAGGGTTTCCAGCTTGGTCTCTCTGGGGCTTCGCATCAGGGTCGAGACCGGGATAAACCCAATGGGATGAAATTTAGTGTCGACCACCCAAATATTGAAAAACAGATCCGGGAGTTCTTCTCCGGTCGCCCGCATATGATCAATGGCGTCGCCAACGGACCAGAAAGGCGGCGCGGCCACAAATTCGCGCTGCATGAGACGACCGATGGTCTCTTCGTCAAAGGCCATGCCGGCTTCAATACTGGCGCGGTCTTCGGGCTCCAGAACTTCAAGAATTTCTTCTCTTTGTTCGTCTTCCATCTCCTCAAAGATTTGCGTGGCGTCGTCACTGTCCAGTTCGGTCAGGGCTTCGGCGATTTGCACTTTCGGCAGAAGCGGCAGAATATCTTCGACAACTTCGTCTTCGAGCTCCGCCAGAACGTCCGGCGAAATAAGATCGCCGGTATCCGCGATAAAGGCTTCGCGCTGTTCATTGGATAATTGCTCAAACTGATCGGAAAAATCAGCCGGGTGTAATTCCAACAAAGACGCCTTGTCCGTTACGCCGCTAAGATATTCCAGCAGCACATTTCGCGAGGTCAATTCGGGGATCAAATTATCGGGCGCATTTTCGGTCATAGGCCCGCATCTCCCTTGTGTTTCAGTCAGCCGAGAGCGTTATGGCTGAAGCCGCGTAAAATGAACAGACAAATTCTTAAGTAAC
>CALJNJ010000073.1 GCA_937981945.1 uncultured Caulobacterales bacterium
AGATCCCGATACATAAGCATTGGCGTGTAAGATGACGCCGCCGGCGCCGCCCGTCACGTCAAAATTATAGCTGTGGCTGTAAGCCTGCTGCCGGCGGCGTTTCGGTCCGCCCGTACTCACCTCCGTTATGGTTTGAACGGATCCGTTATCCGTATGGGTATCCGTAAAGCTGCCGGATAAGTTCCCGGTAGCAGCTGTTTGACTGCTTGCCACATGGTCAATGGTGGACGGTAAAGCGTCTGTGGTAGTTGAAGCCGTATTTGAGAAACCTGACGCGCCTGCGCCGTTATTGGCTTCTACCCGGTAATAGTAAGTGGTCTCGGCTGATAATCCGTTATCGCCGAAGCTTGTCACATTGGACCCGACAGACGCGATCTCGGTGAAGTTCACATTATCCGTTGAGCGCTCAATGGCGAACCCGGTCTCGTCATCCGCATTATCCGTCCAAGACAAATTAACGGCGTCGGCCCCGTTAGCCGATGCGCTCAGCCCGTTTGGGGCGGCCGGCGGTGTCGGCGGATTGCTTGTGCTTTCGCGGTAGGCCGCAACAGCTGCGGCGGTCTCATTAATGCGGCGGGCATTATAAGCGCCGAGATTCGGATCCACATCCGGGTCTATCCCTTGCGGAACACCGGCAAAATCACTCCGGTTCGGATTGGAAAAAATACCGACTCGCGGCGCGCCTGAGCAAGAATATGCCATAACCGTTCTGAAATACGGCGCACCTTGATCTTCGGCGCTGCCGTCATTGCAGCGACGGAAGCCATAACGATAGCCGCCGATTTCGCCGCCGCTATGTTGCAGACGATCATGGAGGGCATTTTGATTATGACCCGTTTCATGGGCAAATGTCCGGTTGCCGAGCATGCAGGCTTCGGCCGTGACCGCAAAGCCCAGAGCCGCATTGGTCGAGGTATAAGCCACGCCGCAACCACTGTTTTTTTGTACCATATGGACCAGATCAGCCCCGTCTTCCTCGCGCCAGGCATGGACTTCATCCATGATGCCGTCACTTGTCAGTCTCAGCTCTGTCAAAGGCAGGGAAGTTGTTTCCGTATAGTTCAACAGACGCATAGAGGTCAGGTTTGAAAATATATTGATGTCACTATCCACATAGGCCTGATTCATTTGCGCAAATGTGGTCACAATATCTGCTTCAAGCTGCGCGCAATTCGAATTGGTCTGATTGGCTGCCTGATCACAAGCATCTTGCGTATAGACAACCATAATGTCTTGCTGAACGGCTTCATTTTGAATGACAATATTTGATCCGGCAGAAGCGCCCGCATCATTCAGCGCATCTTCGGGCATGCCAATATCTTCTTGCGGCAGGGCTGCCAAATCGATCTTCTCGAGGGTTTGTAAACGGTTTTTCTCACCGGCCAGTTCATAGGTTCCGAAAACCGATTGGATAACACCGGAGAATACATTGCCCCGCGCCGTGATAATCACGGTTTCGCCGGGGCTGCTTTGGATATGCCCGATCCAGGTCATATTGCCTTTGTCGCCGCGAATTTGACGGGTCCGGACAGCTGTCACCGCGCGCCCGTCCAAATTAAACTCTAATCTGGCTTGATTAAGCGCGCCGCGATTAATGCGAACGTCTTGCTGAGATTGAACATGGGCTTTGCCGGATGCTTTGGTATTCCCTTGAGAGTCAAATAAGTTCGCCGCATGGGCAGAGCCCGTGCAAACTGCCATGGCCAGCAGGCTCAAGCCTGCGGTTTTTAAAATTATCCGTTTTTGATTCCGGCGCATAAAATCCTCCTCGATATTTTTTCGCGCGCACGGTTTTTCGCCGTGCTCTGTTATGATCACGTCTTACGCATGTTGATGCGAAAGAGCCCCCGATTGAATTCAGAGATCAGAATTGGTGTTTTGTATGAAAATGCAATCAACTTCCCCCAATTATTTCCCAAAATCTATATCCATGAATATGTCGGAATTAAGGCGGCTCTAGTCAGAGTTGCGAAGTTTCTGCCATCGTTCGAGACGGTCCTTTATGGCCGCTTCCCGGCCTTGCCCTTTTGGGTCATAAAATTGCTGACGGGGCATTTCATCCGGGAAGTAATTTTGCCCGGAAAATCCGTCTTTCATATCATGGTCATAAGCGTAGCCGTCGCCATAACCGATATCCTTCATTAATTGTGTCGGCGCATTCAAAATATGGGCCGGCGGCGTCAGAGATCCCGTTTGCTTGGCGGCGCGCATGGCCGATTTAAAGGCCGTATAAACCGCGTTTGATTTTGGCGCCGTGGCCATGTGCACAACCGCGTGCGCAATAGCGAGCTCGCCTTCCGGTGACCCCAGAAAGCGATAAGTATTCATGGCTTCATTGGCAATCATCAGCGCCAACGGGTCGGCGAGGCCGATATCTTCGCTGGCAAGACGAATAAGACGCCGGGCAATATAAAGCGGGTCCTCGCCGCCCGCCAACATCCGGCAAAACCAGTAAAGCGCGGCATCCGGATCAGAACCGCGAATGGATTTATGCAGGGCGGAAATCAGATTATAGTGAGCGTCCTGACCTTTGTCATAAGCCGGCGCGCGTTTTTGTAAAACGCCGGCAACACCTTGCGCGTCCAATGGCTCTTTGGGCGCAAGAGCGAAAATCTCTTCCGCCAGGTTTAAAAGATACCGCCCGTCCCCATCGGCAAAATTTATCAGGGCTGCCCGGCCTTCATCGGTGACAGGCAGGGGCATTTTCATTTCCTCCGCGGCCTTTTCGAGCATTTGAATCATGGCCTCATCGGACAATCTTTTTAAGACGAAAACCTGCGAGCGGGATAAAAGCGCTGAGTTCAGTTCAAAGGACGGGTTTTCCGTCGTCGCGCCGATCAGGGTCACTATCCCCTCTTCTACATAGGGCAAAAATCCGTCTTGCTGAGCGCGGTTAAAACGGTGGATCTCATCCACAAACAACAATGTCCCCCGCCCTGTGGCCCGGCGGGCTTTGGCGGCGGCGAAGGCTTCGCGCAAATCTTTGACCCCGGAGAAGACGGCGGAGAGCTGGACAAATTCCATGTCGGCGTGATCCGCGATCAGCCGCGCAATTGTGGTTTTACCAACGCCGGGCGGGCCCCATAAAATCATGGAGGCCAAACGTCCGGATCCCAGCATCCGGCCAATGGGACCGTCCGGACTTATTAAATGATCTTGGCCGGCCACATCTTCGATGGTTTGCGGGCGCAGCCGGTCGGCCAAAGGCCGGGGCGCATCGCCTTCAAGACCGGCGGATTTGAAAAGGTCGCTCAAGCAGCCCCCTGCCCGTACAGCGTCTGCCGGTCCTGCCAGAGTATCCACGAGGTCAGGATATATTTATCATTGGATTTGGGCACTTCGCCGCGGTGAGTATGGGTAAATGACGCCGGCGCGATCACTAAAGTCCCCCGTTTGGGCGCAATGACTTTGTCCTGATAGTAAAACGACGTCCCGCCGCCTTCCGGCACATCATTGAGATAATACATCCATAATAAAATACGGTGCAGAGACGCATTGGCCGGGTCCTTGGGACTTGGGAAATGCTCGCTGTGCCAATGATGATAGCCGCCGGAGCCCTTATTGTATTTTTGAAGATTAGTGGTTCCGGTTCTGAAGAGGGCGTTGATGAACTGCATCAATTTGGCATCATCCATTTTCGGAATATCGTCCGCCCTGATGGTCTGAGCCTCAGCTTCGCCGGGCGGCGTCCACTTCAAAGCTACAGCGCCGACCACTAAATGAGGATAGGTTCGGGCATAGGTCATAAGACCGGCCACGGTGGCCGTATGGATTTTCCCTAAATCTTCATGCCAATCCGCAAAGTGATCCAGGGTCAGATCAAGACTGTCTTTCTTGACTTTATCGACGCCTTGTCCCGTCGCGCCGGCCGCCGGCCGTTTGTCGGCATCAAATTTGCGGATTAATGCCTGACAATATTCGTCAGGTAAGGCGCCCGGATAAATGCCGATAAAATCTTTGCTCATAGACAGAGCTTAAAGCGAATAATGCGCCAAAGCGCAATGGCAGCTAATCTTTTACAGTGGTCTAATTTCGCCGCGGCAGATAGCGGATCGGTACGGTATAAAGCCGCCCGTTACGATCTATTCTCACATTCCAGTCTTCTGCCTCGCCTATGGAGTTCAGCGTATTTTCAAGCTGCCGGCTGGTGAAAACTTCCCGGTCGTTTATATCCAGAATGATATCGCCCGGTCTGAAACGATTGAGATTGGCCGCGCCGCCGCGGGCCACGGACATCACCATGACGCCTGTAATATAAGGATCTACATTCAGCTCTTCGCCCAAGGCCGGGGACATATTGACAATCGTCGCGCCGTCCAGCGGGTGGTAACCGTCCAGGAAACGCTCATCGCGCGCCGGGCTCTCTTTCGGCACATCCGCCGTAATGGAAATTGTACGTTCGGCGCCGTCGCGCCAAACTGTGGCATTGGTGCGGGAGCCTTTGGCCAATGTCGCCAGTTTAAACTTCAGACCGCTTTCATCATTAATATCCGTGCCGCCAAGGGCCAGGATAACATCCCGTTCGCGCAGGCCCGCATTGGCCGCCGGGCCATCCGGGTAAATTTC
>CALJNJ010000074.1 GCA_937981945.1 uncultured Caulobacterales bacterium
TCTGGCGGGCGTAACCAACCTTATTCAAGTTTCCGCCATTGGCGCAAATGCAGAGTCGGACAGCATCTATTCCCGCACGAAAGCCGAAGCAGAATCTATCCTCCAAAGCGCCGTGCCCACAGCCGATATTGTCAGGCCCTCCATCATGTTTGGACCTGAAGACGGTTTCTTTAATCGCTTTGCGAAAATGGCAACACTTTCTCCTGTCCTGCCATTGATTGGCGGCGACACGAAGTTTCAACCGGTTTACGCCGGTGATGTTGCGCAGGCTATTGCAAAACTGGCAGGTCGCGGCACAAGCGGCGAGACTTATGAACTGGGCGGGCCTCGAGTCTATGCCTTTAAAGAACTTCTGCAATTTATTTTGGAGACCACAGACCGAAAACGGTTTTTGGCACCTGTCCCCTGGTTCGGCGCCGGTATGCTCGGCATGGCCGGAGAAATTGCAGGCGCTCTGCCATTTGTAAAACCGTTTTTAACACGGGACCAAGTGGCAAATTTGAAAATAGATAATATCGTCTCGGAAGATGCCAAAGGATTTAACGATTTGGGCATTGATCCGGAAACCGTTGAATCCATCGTTCCGACTTATTTGGAACGTTATCGCAAACACGGTCAGTTCCACGAAAAGACGAGCTAATTGCAGACGCGCTCTGAGACAAAAGTGACGGCAGAGCCAAACTTTCATACGCAAACTCTTTGGCTCATTGGCGGGCTCTTTTTGATCAGGCTCCTCTTTCTCTTTATCTCGCCTTACAATCTCCACGGCGACGAAGCGCAATATTGGGCATGGTCCAAAGATTTGGATTGGGGGTTTTTCACCAAGCCGCCCGGCATTGCCGCTGTCATAGCGGCGACCACTTCTATTTTCGGCGATGCCGAATGGGCGGTCAGATTATCATCTCCGCTTTTGCACTCCGTCACCGCTTATGTGATTTATCGCACGACCCGGTTTGTTTTTTCGAGCGCCGCGGGTTTTTGGGCAGCAGCATTTTATTTGCTCATGCCGGCCGTTTGGCTCTCATCAGGTATCGCCAGTACGGATGTGCCGCTCTTATTATGCTGGGCCGTCGCGCTGAATGGATGGGTCCATTTGAGAAACAGGCCTTCCGCCGGCCGGGCGTTTCAACTCGGTATGGCAATCGGACTGGGTATTTTGTGCAAATACGCCATGTTGTTCTTTCTGCCGGCGCTGATATTTGCGGTTGTCTTTGACGCCCTCACCCGCCGGGCCGTGATTTCGAAATACGGACTTTTGATTGTGCTTCCCATTCTGGCCTGGGTGACACCGAACATGGTTTGGAATATGGAGCATGATTTTGCGACGCTGGAACATACGGCCGCCAACGCAAAAATGGAAAACGGAGCGTCTATTCACCCCTTAAGCCTGCTCAAGTTTTGGGGCAGCCAATTGGCCGTTTTCGGGCCGGTGTCAGTCGTTTTGTTTTTGGGGGCGCTGCGCGCCGTGGTCAAAAAGCAAATAGAAAAACCGTCACTATTTGTGGCCGCTTTTGCGCTCAGCCCTCTAATCTTTATTTCCTTTCAGGCCTTGCTCGCCAAAGCCAATGCCAATTGGGCCGTCTCGGCATACATTGCCGCTTCCATACTAACGGCACATTTTTGCGTGACTCATTGGCCGAAGCTCAGACTTTGGACCCGCAACAGCCTGGCCATTCAAACCATGGCTTGCCTCGCCCTTGCGGCTGTTTACATGATGCCAAGCGCCGTTAACGCACTGGGGCGGGCCAATGACGTTAAACGAGTCAGAGCCTGGCCTGAGACTGTTTCGGTGATCTCGGGGCTTTATGAGCAAGGTCATGACGGGAATAGCTATAGAGCGGTTGCCACAGATAAGCGCATTCACTTTTACGGTTTGAATTATTATGGGATTGGCGAAACGGCGCCTTTATATATGTGGCTGCTGAAAGCTAAGCCTGTGAATAATCACGCGGAGATATCTCATCCCCTGCCCGCCGGCAGCGGCCCGGTCCTGATTTTGAACTATGAAACTGAGTCTGAATATATTGACGCGCTCAAAGAAGATTTCGCAAGACTCGAAGCTTTGCCGCCTTTGGATATTGATCTGGGCGGCGGCAAGCGCCGTACCATCAAGCTTTTTGCCGGCTATGACTACAAGCCGACCACATCGCGATATTAGATTATCAATCCGTTTCCGATGACGGAAGCTCTCCGGTGTGCGGCGGCTCTGTTTGGATGCTTGGCTGCGCATAAGGGTTATTTCCCCCCATATCATAAGCAGCCGCGCCGGCAGCGGCGTAAGGCACGGGCGCATAGGCCTGAGGCGCTTCATACGCCTGCGGCGCGTAGGGCTGGGCCTGAGGTTGGGATTGGGGCTGCGGCTGAGGCTGATAAACCTGCGGATCCTGATAATAAGCGGCAGCAGGCCGGACCGGTTCGGGCACATAAGGCTGTTCGGTTCGTCTTGGGATATCCCGTCCATAACCGTCATGAATATCGGCGTCAGAAGCGCGGCGGCCGCGCACGCGCCGAGTAGGATCAGAATAAAGACGAGGATCTAAAAACACTCTCAGCAGTGCGATCATAAAGAGGGTGAACGCCCAGCCAATCATGATTAAAGCCATCATGATCTTTTTCATATTGCGGCCTTTACGCGGGAGAGTCGCCCAAGAAATCACTTTGACGTTCTCACTATTGGCCTCGGCCTGCTCTTGATTGACCAGAGCTTCCTGCTCTTTAAGCGTGTAGCCTTTGAGACGAACATCCAGGGTTTCGCGCTTTCGCAGCAAATTGGAATATTCAGGCCCTAAACGGCGAAGCTTTTTCACCTTGCCGTCAACGGCGCTTAGAAGCTGCTGAACGGTAAATTCTTTTTCGCGGTAAGAGTCTGCTGTTGATTGCAACATGTTTCGGCGAGTGAGCAATTCCTGATAAGTCGGGTTCGGCCCAACGCGGCGTCCGCCAATAGCCTTGCCGCCATTGGCTTGCTGCAGTGATTTTAGTTCGGAAATTTCCGCTTGTTTCGCCCGCACCGGATCACTGCCCGGCAAATATTTCGCCAATAATTGTTTCAGCTCCAGCTCGGCCTGCGCGACACGTTGTGAGCCTCTGTCATCCACGTAAAGATTGATCTGCGGCTCGGTATTACGCAGCTGAGCTTCTACAGCTGCCAGGGCAGCTTCTGTTTCGGCCATTAAAGCACTATTCGTATTCAGCTCCGCTCTCAGTGCCTCGGTTCGTTCGCCGGCGCCGGCGCGCTCGGAGTCAAAATCGGAAATATCATTGCGGCGCAGGAAATTGTTGAGATTAGCGTCAACCTCAGCCAATTGCTCTTCCGTGGCAATCCGGCGTTTGGCAAAAACGTCCGCAGCGCCTTCCACAAAAATGCTTTGGCGGTAATCCCGATAAGCCCGGATGAACGCGTTGAGCGTCTCAACAGCGATTTCTCCGTCTTCATGCTTATAGCCCAAATTAATGATCCCGGTTTTAGGCTGCGGGGTCACCCAAAAGTTTGTTTCAATGGTTTTGAACAGTTCAACCCGGGCATTATTATAAGCGACAGGGTCATTGCTTTCTTCGGCGCGATCAATTTTTTCAAACGCATCTTCGGCAAAACGCTCTTTTCCGAACAGATCGACCATCTCGCCCATAACCTGCTCGACGACCGTATTATTTTTCATGATCGCGACTTCATTAAGCGTGATCGTATCCGGCGTCATTAAAACGCCCTGACTTTGAGCGCTGGTAACGGACTCATAAATATACTCGGAACCGGCCTGAACCAGAATACTGCCGGTCCCTTCATAGGTCCGTTTAATGTCCTTGGTAAAGTATACGGCCGGAATGATGCCCAGCAGCAGTAATGGGATCAACCATATTAGCTGCCTTAAAAAGGACTTTAGCATTTCGCCGAGACGGATATTGGGCATGCCGTTGGCATAGTCGCCGACCGTCATATCACCGAAACCGGGCTCATATCCTGAAGGACCATATCGGGCCATGTAAATTCCTTAACAAAAATGGTTAACGCGATATGGACGCCCTAAATTTTAATTTTTCGTTATCCATTCTTGTTAACACTTCAAAAAAACAACTTTTCTCACCTTTTGAGGCCGAATTAATGAAAAAGACCCGAAAAACACGCCAAATTATAGGCATACTTGGCGTTTCGGCCCTCCTTTTGGGGGGGTGTCATGCCCAAAAAGGGCCGAATCACCCCTACAAAACGAATCACTTTGCACAGTCGAAATCGGCTCAACAGGGCTTTTACAAACCAACAAAGTTAAGAAAACCGCCAAAATTGCGCCGGGCGCCCATGCCGCCAAAGATTAATAAGCGCCGTCCCAAACCCACAAATAAGCGGGTTAGAAACGGTGAAAAAACCTCTTGGTTTGACCGTCTGAACGGCAATGCCCCGTCCCGTCATTTACCGATGATGATGCCGCAATTTCAGCAATGGGTCGAATATGAGCCGCAATATACTTTATACCCCGGCGATCAGATCGATATTGTGGTCTCCAGCGCGCCTGAATTATCCCGAACACTGACCGTCGGTCCGGATGGCCGTGTGGTTATGCCTATGTCCCCGCCGGTCATGGCGGCAGGCCGGACCATGACCCAAGTTCAAAATGAGCTGAAAGCCCATTTGGCGAAACAATTGCGGGATCCGACTTTATCCATCACGCCGAGAGCCTACGGGCCTCAGCAGATTTATGTGGGCGGAGAAATCGGCGCGCCGGGAACTTATACAATTCCGGGTCCGATCGGAGCGCTGGAGGCTATCTTTATGGCCGGCGGCCTGAGAGAATCGGCTAAGACCAATCAAATTGCGGTTCTCAGACGGGCGCCAAATGGCGGAATGATGTTGCGGACCGTCAATATCGGTCACGGTCTGGATCAAATTTATCACTATAATGATGTGATCCAGCTCAGACGCGGCGACATCATTTTTGTCCCGAAAACGCGCATCGCTGAGATCGGGTTATTTGTACAGAGTATACGAGCCACTCTGCCGGTGGACTTTAACTTGTCCTATCAATTCGGCGCGAATAACGGCGGTACGACCGTCGTTTCGCCCTGATTAAGCAGCTTTTGTCGCTTTATCTGTGATCAGCTCGCGGTTCTGCTTGAGCCAATCACGCGCGGCGCGCTGAGCTGCCGTAATATCTTCAGGGGTCATTTCATACCCTAATTCTTCACGGTAAGCTTTGGCCGGCGATGATCCCAGCATGGCTGCCAGGTTAAACCATTTATGAGCTTCCACATAATCAGGACCGCGATCTTCAACGTCTGTGGAATATATCAATCCCAGACGAAATAAATCTTCGGAGCCCGCCCCATTTTGCACAGCCTCTTCGGCTTCGCGTACTTCAACTTCAGTAAAGGCCATTTTCAACCCTCCTTATTCACCACACCCCCGGGATGTTCCGGACGTTCGCGAATGCTCATTTTTTCCCACCGAGCCATCTCGCTTAATTGGAATTCTGCCGAGGTCGCATAAATATAAAGTTAATTTAGACTATGGTTAATGAAGCTTTATACTTGTTAAACTAAGTTATTATTGATTACTATTTGATTTTATTGTGCTTAAATTGCAATTAACTCAAGAATATATGAAGTATATAATAATTGCTAGACTTGTGGAAATGGTGAACGAGACCCCTCAAAAAAAGCCAATTTCAACTGATTTTTTTTGATTTTTCGGCTTTTTCAGCCATTTTTCCCATTTTGGGACATGCTGAACCGAACATAAATTTACCAAGCATTAGGGTTACCGGAGGGTTTAACATAGGGCTTCAAGGGATATTGCCGATGTTGAAATTTTTGTTGCAACGACTTGAAGTCATGCCGCTTGGCGCTAACGTG
>CALJNJ010000075.1 GCA_937981945.1 uncultured Caulobacterales bacterium
CATACTGGGCCTGATCGCGGGCTGGATAACTTATCGGTCCATGGCCAAGCTGGACGATCATGCCATTGAAATTCTGATTACCCTTGGCGCTGTTGCCGGGACTTACGCTTTGGCATCGCGCATTGAAATCCTCGGTCATCACTTATCAGGACCGCTCGCTGTGGTCGTCGCCGGTCTGATGATCGGCAATAAAGGCGCTGAATTTGCCATGAGTGAGCGGACGAAAACTTATCTGTTCGGATTTTGGGAAATGATCGATGAGATTTTGAACTCTGTTCTGTTCCTTTTAATCGGTCTTGAATTGCTCGTGCTCTTTGGCGGAGACGGCGCCGTGAACCGGTACTTTATTGTCATCGCGCTTTTGGCTATTCCGCTGGTATTATTTGCGCGCTTCACGGCGGTGTCCGTGCCCATGCGCTTTCTCGGTATGTTTAAACGGTTTACCAAAGGCGCCATTCCGGTCCTGACATGGGGCGGTGTCCGCGGTGGTATTTCCGTGGCTTTGGCCCTGTCACTCCCAAGCCAGCTGAAACAAGCTGACGGGTCGGTGATCGCCAATGATTATTACCCGATTATTCTGCTGGCCACTTATGGTGTGGTTGTGTTCTCCATTATCGTTCAGGGATTGACCATCAAAAATGTTGTTGAGAAATCCGTCGATCCGGAATTGTTCTAGTCAGGCAAATTTGCAGGCCTGATATTTAAAAACCCGAGTTTAAGTTCGGGTTTTTTTATGTCATGAAGTGTCAAACTATAAGGCACCCCACATGACTCATTCTCTGAAAACAGATTACCTTGTCGTCGGATCCGGCGCCGTGGGCATGGCCTTCACCGATGTGCTGCTCTCGGAAACGGACGCGAATATTATTTTGGTGGACCGGTATCCCAAGCCGGGCGGCCACTGGAATGTGGCCTATCCCTATGTGACCCTCCATCAGCCCTCCCAATATTACGGGGTGAGCTCGGTCGAGCTTTCCACCGGCAAAAAAGATCAGGTGGGGTTGAATAAGGGCTTGTCGGATTTGGCGAGCGGGCAATCCGTTTCCGCCTATTATGATGAGGTCATGAAACATATCTTTTTGCCAAGCGGCCGGGTGCAATATTTTCCCATGTGCGATTATAAGGGCGGCGGAGAGTTTGACTGTATGCTGTCCGGCAAAAAATACGCCGTAGAGTCCAAAAAGCAAGTGGATGCGACCTGGCTTAAAACTTCCGTCCCGTCGACCCATAAACCAAATTTCCGAGTTGAGCCCGGGGTCAATTTTATCCCGCTCAATGACCTGACCAAAATCAAGTCAGCGCCCGAAGGCTATGTGGTGATCGGCGCCGGGAAAACCGGTATTGATGCCGTGCTTTGGCTGCTGGAAAACCGGGTCGAGCCGGATATGATCCGCTGGATTATGCCGCGGGATGCTTGGCTGCTCGACCGGGAAAACACGCAGCCGGGACTCGAATTTTTCCATAAGACCATGGAATCTCAGGCCGGTCAGTTTGAAGCGATTGTCAATTCCACATCCATTGACGACATGTTTGACCGTTTGGAGGCCTGCGGATATTTTCTGAGAATTGATAAAAATGTTCGGCCGAAAATGTTCCACGGCGCGACCATCAGCCGGGCAGAGGTCGACGCATTGCGGCAGGTGAAAAACATTGTCCGCATGGGCAGGGTGAAAGAAATCACTGAAAATGAAATCGTGTTGGATGAGGGCACTTTGCCGACGTCCGGTAAAATCGTCCATGTGGATTGTTCCGCCCGCGCCGTCGACAATGAAGAGATCGTCCCTGTGTTCCAAGATGATCTGATTGTGCCGCAAATGGTGCGCTCCTATCAGCCCGTCTTCAGCGCGGCGCTGATAGCCCATGTGGAGGCCGCCTATGACGACGAAGCCGAAAAGAACCGCCTCTGCGGCGTCGTCCCGCTCCCCAATCATGACACGGATTACATCCGCTTCACCTCGGCCTTCATGATGAACCAATATAATTGGGGACAGGACAAAGATCTGTCCAAATGGCTACTGGGTAATCGTCTCGACGGCTTTTCCGATATGGTGGCAGGAGTCGACCGGGAGGACACTGAAAAAGTCGCCGTCCTGAAACGGATCCGCAAAAACGCCCCCATGGCCGTCATGAAGCTGCAGCAATATTTAGGGGAGTTGGGGTAATTATTTGGAAGGGAAGTCAATCATGCCAATAATAATATAAGTACCAGTTTTCGTCTATTTTTCTATAGAACATCCGCCTGTCACCGGCTTTCGGAAGATCATCCAAATTTTGAAATAAAGGCCCTTCAGAATTGGGGTGATAGATGTAGCCCTTTGCTGACCCCGCTGACGGAAGTCCAAAGCCGCCGGCGATGAATTCCACATAGTTGTCGTTTTTTCGCAATCCTTTGCTCAGAGCGAGTTCTGCAAATATGGCATTGTATTCGGCCCGTCGCGCTGGGGAAATTATATTGTCGGGCTGTATCCACTCAGGATCAATAATTGTTGCGGGAGAGTCTTCGTCCAGCATTGCCAGGAGCTGAACAAATTTCGGCTTATTACTCTCAAACTTGGCGATGAGGACGTTGTCGGAACTGTGAGGGTCCCGAAAAAACAGGAAATAAGCAAACAAACCGATCAGCAAGATAAAAACTATTCCGGCGAGTTTGAAAATTGACCTGACAATGTTCATTCAATCCGGATATTTCATTAAATTGAAATAATTGTTAAAACACGTCAGGCGCTGTCCGCGAATTTTTGTTTCACCCCGATCCCCAGAGCGATCAGCGCCAAAACCAAAGCGAGGATAAAGCTGCCCAGTTTTATGGGTGTGACCACGGCTTTGAGCGCGAGCAGGTCTGTATTGCCTTTGAGTATAAAGAGCTGAGAGATGTTTTCGATGGTGTCAAACGGGATTGATATCAGGGCCGGAATACAGAGCCATTTGCCCCACTTGCCGAAATATTTCAGGGCCAGACCGGCAAATAGCAGGCCATAGGCAAATGGATAAGGAATATCCAAAATAAGGGTCATCCAAAAATGGGCATTATGTTGCGCCGGTGTTTGCGCCGCTAAGACGGCTTTGACGTCTTCGGGCCGGGAAATTTCATCGATGATATGAAGGTCATGAAAGGTAATCCAGCTCAGCATGGCGATGGAC
>CALJNJ010000076.1 GCA_937981945.1 uncultured Caulobacterales bacterium
GTCCACATTCAAACTCATTGAGTTCACAGATTTGACGGCGCCGATGACCTTCGATTCGGAAGAGATAAAAGCGATGGAGGAACAGCTCGAGCAAATGGGCGATCCTTCGGCCTTAGAAGAAATGGACAGACTCAGATATGATCAATTGTGGCTCGATATACGGGGCGCAAAAAACAATGACAATGGTACATTGTTCGAAGCTATCATCGAGTATGAAGCCCAAAACGCTTACGGGACGCCTCTAAGGGACTCTTTCCAATGTGAATACGAAGCCATAGATGAAAGCTTCAACGGATCCGTCCATTCAGTTCGTGTCAACGGCAAGAAGCATTTAGATTGGTTAGTAGACCAAATCCCATAGGGTCATCAGACGGGGCAGTTAAATGGATAAACAATCGGAGCTAAACCAAGATCTGCTGATAGCTGCATCTTCCGGAGACCATAAGAAAGTCGAAGACTTGATCGATGCAGGCGCGGACATCCATTTTTTTGATGAAGTGAGTAAATCTGCTTTGCACTACGCGGTCGAAAGCGCCGATAAACGGTTAGTCCACCTTCTTCTTGAGAAAGGCGCAGATGTAAACGCGCATGTGAGCGATGACGCGGGTGATACCCCTCTTACCGTATCCGCATATGAAGGGCATTACGCCATCAGCAAACTGCTTCTCAATAAAGGCGCAGACCCTTATATCACCGCATGGATGGGGAGTGATGCTCTTGATTACGCAGAAAGACGCAAAGACGATATTGGAGAGAAAATCAAAGCGCTTATTATCAAAATGCATCCGCCTGATAAAGACAGGAAAAATCGCTATCGGTGATGACCGGACAAGCCTGCGTGAATCAGTCAACATATATCCATGATCAAAATTACTCATATGTGTCGGCGCCGCGGCGAGCTGGGCACAAGCTATGTCCCGGATTATTTGGCGTTTGATCCGCATGTTATGGGGCCGTATCAAGGTGTGTACCGCGTGCCCGAACCCCACGTCCGCCGCGAGATTCATTTAAACTTCGGCAGCGCCGGATGTATGTGGATTGACGACACCGGCTCGCTGCCGCAAATGTGGCCGTCGCCTCAACGGATCGAGGACAGGCAGGCCGAGCGGGCGCAGGCTCTGGTAGAACTTACCATAGAGCGAAATAAGCTGACCGTTTGTTCGGACGGCAATTAGCGCTACTTAAACCCTCGCTTCCATATCCGAGCTGTCAAAGATAAACACCTCTTCGATGGGCTCACCCAATACATAGGCAATCCGAAAGGCCAGTTCCAGCGACGGCGCGTATTTCTGCGCCTCCAGGGCTAATATGGTTTGCCGCGTGGCCTCGACCCGCCGCGCCAGCTCTGATTGGGTTAAATCGGTCCGCGCCAATCGGATCCGTTTGATATGATTGGTTATGGTTGTTTTTTTACCGCCCATGGCTCGCCCCTCTCCTACTCACCGCGATAGGCCCAAATCATGACCCCGTTTTTGATAATGTCACCGATAAAGGCGGCGCAGGTCAGGGCAAAAACCAAATGGGACGTATTCGTGTAATCAAAGGGCCCGTCATATCCGGCCGTAGTATTGGGTAAATTATCCAAACCGTTTTGAATGACGATATGTCCGATGATGATATTCATAAATATGGCCAGAAAATAAAACCCGTAAGTGGCCCCTTTGCGCTCGATACGCACATCCCGCTCATCTTTGATGTCATCCTCGCCATCACCGCCTTTACGGACAGCGAACACAGACGCAATAATGGCGTGCAAAATAATCGTGGTAATAATCAATCCGATCATGAGCGTGCTGAGCCCGCTTGCGCTGAGCGTATCGATTGAACCGGCGGTGGTCATTTTCTTCAGGAAGTAAATAAACACACAAACATCGACAATTATGGTGACCCAGGCCTGCCGCTGGGTTTCACTCATATCCTGTATCAAAGTCATTGCACTCTCCATTGCACTATTTGATGTAAAGTATTTTTTACATAAACAAAGCGCGATGTAAAGTATTTTTTACATCACGTGTAGGCAAATCGAAAAAAAAAAGGCCGCCACGATGACGGCCCTAAGAGGGGGAGTTGCGCTGCGGGGCTTGCTCGAAGTTAGGGGCAACAACAAAGCTCCCGCTGCCTGTTCAATATTAACCATGCCGGTTAAATTTGAGTGTCATTTCGAAACAATGTCGTTAATCAGCTTTAACTTTTGGGCTTAATCAGTAGCGCGAAACAGCAAAATGCCAGTGCTTTGCCGGCATCCGTTCAGTTTCGGGGGGTAAGAAAAAAGCCGCCCATAATTAAATGAGCGGCTTAGTTCGATTTTCGGCACTTCTGAAAGGGGACTCATTGGCTGCCGAGTTTTTTAGATAGCCCGATCGGTTTAAGCTTTTGGTCAAAAATTCAAGAAAATCCGTTAACCTTTGTTAAGGCTGTTTCTTCGGCTAACAGCCTGCCTATGCCTTTCGCGCCACAATGAAATTGGCCGCGCCCCAATCCTTGTCCTTCGGCAGATCCAATATCTCAAACCCCGCGGCCTCAATGGCGTTATAGATGTCCGCACGTTTGTAAAATTGCACCGTCTTTGGCGCTTTGCCAAACAGACGCGCCAGCGGAAGGGCAAGCCGTAAAAGCGGGTTCCAATCCCCCAGCGCCACTGTGCTGGAAACAAACACGCCGCCGGGTTTTAACATGTCATGGGACTTGGCGATGGCGACGGACATATCTTCGACCAAATGCAAAATGGAATGGGCCATGACCATGTCATAATCATTGCCCGGGACCGGGTCAGAGGCCACGTCCCACTTTTCAAAGCTAACATTCTCTATGCCCGCTTCCGCCTGTTTCTCGCGCGCAATGGCCAGCATTTCGTCAGAGATATCCGTGGCCAATATGCTCGCGACCTTCGGCGCGTGATAAAGCGCGGTCGTCCCCGTCCCGCAGGCATAAGCAATGACTTTGGACTTGGGCGTCAAAAAACTCTGTGTGAAATCCAGCTTGTTTTGATAGGCCTCCGGCTGCCGTATTTTAGTCCCGGCATATTTGCGGGCAATCTTGTCCCAGAATTTGGCAGTGTCAGTCATGCGCCCTCCATTCGCGCAAGCCATAGCATGTTTTGACGGTGAATGTTACCGATTACCCTCTCTCTCATACCGGCGATGGTAGGGAAGTAGGATGCCGGTAAAGTTTCCAATATTAGTTTCCGCTCGTTCCCGCGAAAGCGGGAATCTGAACCTGCTATGGCTTGCGCCGGACCTCGGCCTGTTCAGATCCCCGATCAAGCCGGGGATGAGCGGAAGAGTTGTTGGCAAATAGGGGTTTTCATTCTATCGCATCGCATGATCATAAGAGACGAAACCCCGGCAGACATTGCGGCCATCTTTGCCCTCACCGAAGCGGCCTTTGCGCCTATGCCGTTCTCCGAGGGGACGGAGCCGCATATTATCAACACCCTGCGCCGCGATGGGGATTTGACGCTCTCTTTGGTGGCGGAAATCAATGGCGAAATTGTCGGGCAAATCACCTTCTCTCCGGTGAATTTGGACGGCTTAGCAAATTGGTATGGCTTAGGCCCGGTCGCCGTCGACCCGGA
>CALJNJ010000077.1 GCA_937981945.1 uncultured Caulobacterales bacterium
GCCCAATTATAGGTCTTGCCGCCTTCGACTTTGATCTTGCGCCATTCCGCATCGCCTTTGAATACATCGGCGTATTTTTCCGTAAACATTTTACGGTTGATGATTTTGCGGACAACTTCGGCGATCTCTTTGGAGGTCGGCCAAATGTCTTTGAGGAAAATCTCATTGCCTTTGGAATCAACGCCCAGAGGGTCATTGTCAAAATCGTGATGCAGAGACCCGGCCAGAGCATAAGCAACGACCAAAGGCGGCGATGCCAGGAAGTTGGCTTTGATATCCGGACCTATCCGGCCTTCAAAGTTTCGGTTACCGGATAGAACGGAACAGGACACCAAATCACCGTCAGCAATGGCTTTAGCCAGTTCAGGTGCCAACGGACCCGAATTCCCGATACATGTTGTACAGCCATATCCGACAACGTCGAAGCCGAGCTTGTTGAGCTCATTTTGAAGCTTGGACTTTTCCAGATATTCTCCGACGACCTGTGATCCCGGGGCCAATGAGGTTTTGACCCATGGCTTCACCTGCAGGCCCAGCGCATTGGCCTTTTGGGCCACCAGACCGGCGGCCATCATAACGGATGGATTTGATGTATTGGTACAGGATGTAATCGCGGCGATCACCACATCACCGTGGTCCAGATCATATCCGCGGCCTTCGACCTCAACCGGCATATCCGCCGGCGTCTTGCCGAATTCATCGCGCAAAATTTTCGCAAAATGACGATTGGCGCCGGACAAATCAAATCTGTCTTGCGGGCGCTTCGGTCCTGAAATAGCCGGTCGAACATCGTTCATATCCAGATGCAGCGTGTCCGTGAACGTCGCGACGCTGTCATCACGCCAGAAACCGTTGACTTTGGCATAGGCTTCGACGAGCTCAATACGCTGCTTGTCCCGGCCGGTCGTATCCAGATAGCGCAGCGTGTCTTCGTCAACCGGGAAGAAACCGCATGTGGCGCCGTATTCAGGGGCCATATTGGCCAAGGTCGCTTGATCTTCCAAAGAGAGATGATCAAGACCCGAACCGAAAAACTCGACAAACTTACCGACAACGCCTTTGGCCCGCAGCATTTCCACAACGCGCAGAACCAAATCCGTCGCCGTTGCGCCTTCCGGCAATTTACCGGTCAGTTCAAAGCCGACAACTTCGGGGATGAGCATTGAAATAGGCTGGCCGAGCATGGCCGCTTCAGCTTCGATACCGCCGACACCCCAACCGAGAACGGACAGGCCGTTAATCATGGTTGTGTGTGAGTCCGTTCCGACCAGCGTATCCGGGAATGCATAAGTTTTGCCGCCGGTTGTCTTGGTCCAAACAGTCTGAGCTAAATGCTCCAGATTGACTTGGTGACAAATGCCGGTGCCGGGAGGCACAACTGAGAAATTGTCAAATGCTTCCTGACCCCATTTCAAAAAGTCATAGCGTTCGCCATTACGCTCATATTCACGCTTCACGTTTTTCTTAAAGGCATCTTTCGTGCCGAAATAATCGACCATAACTGAGTGGTCGATGACCAAGTGGACCGGGTTGAGCGGGTTAATATCTTCCGCGTCGCCGCCCAGATTGACCATAGCATCGCGCATGGCAGCCAGATCGACAACGGCCGGAACACCGGTAAAATCCTGCATTAGGACACGAGCCGGACGATAAGCAATCTCGTGGGTCGATGTTTTAGTTTTCAGCCAATTTCCGACAGCTTCGATGTCTTCTTTGGTGACTGTTTTTCCGTCTTCGTGGCGCAAAAGGTTCTCCAGCAGCACTTTTAAAGAGCGCGGGAGCTTTGAAATACCGGTCAGACCATTTTTTTCGGCCTCACCCAAATCATAATAGGTGTAGGTTCCGCCCCGAACGGTGAGCTCTCGCTCGCACTTAAAACTGTCAAGAGAAGCCATATTAGAATCCTTATGGTATATGTATCGCGATTTGGCGCTCTTATAGCACTGTGCCGTCAACGCGCAATCGCAGAATCCCTATGAATTCTGCGGCGATTTAGACCTTGGTAATCTTTGCCCTCTATAGTTCTCGGATTGTGGGTTCGCGGGCGCATTGAACACGGAGTTTCAAATGACCTCGGAAGAATGGCACGACATCCTGACGTTACTGACGATAATTATCTTGGCAGATCGCCGGGTTTACAAAGAAGAAGTCGATACGTTTGTTTCGACCGTTAAATCTTTGAACGACACCATCAGCCCTGAAATATTTATGACTGAAGGCATGGCTTTTGATTGGTTCAAATCCAATCGGGACCGGGTCAGTAATCTGCTGGTCGGTAAAGATGTTGAGAAAAACATAAAAGGCATTATTTCCCGCACCCGCAAAGTTCCCGGCAAGGCATCCATTATTAAATCCATGCAAAACATTGCCAATGCCGACAGCGATTTTCATAAAAGCGAACAAAATATCATAAGCCGCACAGCTTATGGCTGGGGCGTGGCTTAGCTATTCTTTGAGCTTGCCGTGTTTGAGAATGAACGGCATTTGAGCCATGGTAAAAACCAGGGTCAAAGGGATTAATCCGAACAATTTGAACTTAACCCAGAAGGGCTCTGTCTGTGTGCGCCAAACAATTTCATTCAGCGCCGCCAGGATAAAAAAGAAAATCGCCCAGCGAACGGCCAAATTATTCCACGCTTTCGCCGGCAGCTCGATAGCTTCGCCCATCATCATTTTCAGCACATTCTTATTGAATAAGATGCCGCCCAGAATACCGACGCCAAACAGGATATTGATGACCGTCGGTTTCATATAAACAAAGCGCGGGTCTTTGAAAAAATAAGCCATAGCCGCCGCGCCGCAAACAACAATGGTTGTGAAAATCAGAAGACCGGAGACTTTGCCGTGTCTGATCTTGGTATAAGCCAAGATAATTGTGCTGAGCAGCGCCAAAACGCCGGCAGCCGGATAGATCGCGAAACTCGGATCTTCCAGCGTGCGGCGCAGAATCATATAGACCGCGAAAAACGCCAAAACAGGCCCGTATTCAAACAGGGGGTTATTGGCTTTTTTGGTTGTTTCGCTCATGGAATGCTGATTGCCCCGGCCGAGGCCGGGACGCAAGTCTAACCTTCACCGCCCGCGTCAATCCGTTTGACATTATCCGTGACGTTTCTTTCGATCAGTAAACGTTTCGGGTCGATCAAAACATGGCTTGGCTTTTTGTCCATTGTGAATGTCATGGGCGTTTCGAGCTCTGTGACCCGAACCCGTTCAAGCTTGATCCAATCAGCCCCCAATGTTTCCTTTGGGTCTTGATCGTAAAATCCAATCTCAACCCATTCATTGAGCTCCTCATCGTCGATTTTCGTGACAGACGTCTCTTTTCCGGATTCCTCAGTGGCAATTTTCTTATCCACTTTTGCCGTCAGGGAAACCGAATATTGGCCGCCGGTTTCAGACATTTCAACATCATCCAAACCCAGTTCCCAAAACGTGATGCGTTCCCAGTAATCCGTAATAAGCTGCTGGTAATCATCGGACGCAGCGCTGCGCAAATGCTCGACCAATTGGTAGGTTGTCGGATAAGGAGGGCCTTTTGACCCGTATTCATCCAAAAAGGAACGGATCGCATTTTGCATGACTTCTTCGCCCATTTGCTGCTTCAGCCCCCAGAACACCCAGCTGGCTTTGTTATAAATTATATATTGTTGGTTCGCCGCATTTATCAACGCAGGTTCGTCATCACGGTCCAGTACCCGATTAGCCAAATAAGATTCTATGGCTCTTTTCTCCAATACCCGCCGAGCTTTGGTCCACCCAAACGCGTCTTCATATGCCGTCATCGCCGCATTTTCGGTCAAGCCCTCCGACAGAACATTAAATCCTTTTGTGTCCGCGGGAACAATCTGGTGAGCAAACCATTGGTGGCCAATCTCATGCATGGTCACATAAGAGGCTAAATCAATTGATTTTGGATCTTCGGGATCTCCCGGATCACGGACGAACCCAATACTTTCGGAAAACGGAACCGTACCCGCAAATGCCTGAGCAAAACTGGCATGCGGAAATTCCATGATCCGAATTTGATTATACTGATACGGCCCGAATAGCGTCGTAAAGCTATCCAGAGAGTCTTTGGAAGCCTGCAACATCAAGTCTACATTATAGTCATGAGGTTTATGGTAGTAGATGGCCAAATCAACATCCTTGCCATTTGGATTGTTCCACTGATCCCTTTTGACCGTGTAATCCGCTGTCAGAAAAGAGAAGAAATTCAAGATAGGATTGATAGCCTCATAGGTTCGGCAATGGCGATCAAATCCGTCTTTCTGTAAATCCTGCTGCTCAATCATATGACCGGGCGCTATGGGAATTTGTCCCGGGTCCGTACATACTCTTGCTTTAAAATCGACATAGTCCGCAGATTTGGTGACAAAATTGTTTTGCCGCGCCGTTTCATTGGTTTGGTCAGGTTTTTTCGGTAGCTCCGGGAGATCGTACTTCCGGCGCTTGTCAGGATTTTGTAGCCAATTATCTTCGATTTCCAAATATGGCATGACTTGGAAATTATTGACAAAAGTCCCATTGCGCCGAATGACGCTGCCATCTGCCAATTTGGGCGGATGAAAGTAAGTCGAAAAATCAATTCTGAAAAAATCACCTTGCGCAACAGGCTCCGTAAATTTGAACACTTGATAGCCGTACTCAACAACTGACTCATAGTTTTCGTATTGCGTATCTTGAACAGCTCCTTCGACTTCCAACTTTTTGATGTCTTCTGCATGTCGAGTCGGCAAATTTACAAACAAATCCCGAAGCGGCTTAGATGTGGTATTTTCAACAATATAGTGACCCGAAAACAATCCTTCGCGGCGCGACGGAGAAATATCGGCCTCAACCTCAACGCTTCTGATTTTCGGCACTTCCCGTTTATAGATGTCCTTGAACATGTTTTCATAGGCCACACTTCGCTTCTCTTGAGCTTTACTGTTGCGCCATTCGACACGGTCATAAGCCCCGGCAATATGAAGCCCTGTAAAAATGGACCCGGCAGCAAAAACACCGGCCAGACCCAAGGAAGCGGGAGAAACCCGAGAGCCAATGGCTTTTACACGCCGGATGAGAGAGCTTTGAAGTCCCCGGCGCCATAACCAAGTTGAAAGAACCGCCAGCAAACCAACGATCATAACATTATACAATCCGAACCATTTGAAGTTCACCAGACTTTCAAATCCGTTGAGCTCGGAGAAGCTTCCCGTGCCCATACTCCCAAGCCCCATAAGCGGGTGGTAAAATGGGATTTGCGAAACGAATATCTGGAAGAACATCAAAACCGCCGCCGCGGCAAACATACCAATTATCCGGTGCGGCATGAAATTTTGCACAAACAAAGCCAGTCCTGCCAAGATCAGAAAGCGCGGGATAAAGCTTATGAAAATGATCGAGAAATAAGTCCCAAGATTAATATCAAAAGACCCCAGCATCATTTGCATGACAATTCCGACAATGCCTGCAAACACAAACATTGTGATCACTGTCAAACAAAGGGCGACCCATTTACTGAGTAATAAATGCCAGTTCAACACCGGCGAAGAATCGGTGATTTCATTAATCTTAGCCGTGCGCTCCCGCCAAATAATATCGCCGCTGAAAAATATAATCACGAGTAATGTCGGGAAAGCAAATCCGCCAACACTCATTCGGGCCATTCTCCCGCTCGTCGGCAATGTTGGATCGGGCACAAAGAAAATTTCCGTCAACAAGACAATCATCATCAGGAAGAGCGCAATCCCGCAAAGAACGTAGAAGGAGATCGATTTTACCGTACTCAGATAATCGAGTTTTATGCGTGCCCAAAAAGCCGCAAGACTGGCTGATGTTCCGAAAGACGGCGTAACGGGTGAATAGGAAGCCGCGGCCATATCCGTGCCTCCGGTTTTACTCTTCTTTGATTTTCTTTCAAACAAACCACGCCGGAACATTTTAAAGGTTCCTGCCAGCATCGCTAAAGACAACCCACCCCAAAACAATCGGTTAATGCCCAAATTGCCTGCAAGGCTCGCCGTTTTTCGGTTCTGTTCGTCGGCCGGCCAATATTGGGTCTCAAGCCCCAGAGCGTTTAATCCCAACGGATCCGTAATTGACGCCAACCATTCAGGTGCATCCTGCACAAGAAGCGAGGATGCGAAATACAAAGCCAATAAGCCAACGGCACTCACATATATCAACATTTTATTGCGGGTTAGCCCCGCAATCATCGCAAAAAAAGCGGTGAAAAACAGCGCATTGACCGTCAAAAATACCAATGTTGGAAACAGAAAATACCAGAGGTTTATAGGGCCCAATACTTCCTTGTCGATCCAGGGCGCAAACTGGCCCAAAAACATGCCGATGACAGCGGCAAAAACACTTAAAAAAGTTGCGAGAAACGCCCCCATCATTCGGGGAACAACCAATTCGGAATTTTTGACCGGTGAGGAATGCATGAATTCCGTAAACTTGTGGACGTCGTCACGCATCATTCCCGTCACAACATAGACTGAGGAAAAGAAAATGGCGCCCAGGCTCAAAAACCCAATCGAAAGAGCCAACGGGTTTGCGCCATTTTGTTTCGCCCGCTCTCCGCCCTCTATCGATATGGAAAACCAATCAACGGACATGGCCAAAAAGCCAACGGCGAACATAATGAAGCAAGCAATCCAAAAACTGAATTGCTTGGCCTGTAATCGAAGTTCAAAACCCAGGAGCTGTTTAAACATATCCGTCTCCTAAATGAGTTTGTAAAGGTGAGCGAAATATGCGTCTTCCAAATTGGGATCTGCAGCTTCAAATCCCGCTTCGGGTTTGGCGTCCGACAAAACGCTCACAACTACTTTACCCATCATCAATCGGGTCTGCAGGACTTTGTGTTTGTCTTTTAGTCCGTCAACATCGGGTTTCTCGACCGTTTTCCGCCAAACCGAATTTTTAATCTTACCTATCAAGGCTTCCGGCGCGCCGCGAGCGACAATTTCCCCGTCGCCCATAATGGCCATATCCGTACAAAGATCCCGAACATCCTCAACAATGTGCGTTGACAATATGATGACTTTTTCTTCGCCGGCTTCGCTTAAAAGGTCGAGAAATCGTTGCCGCTCAAACGGGTCAAGCCCCGCGGTTGGTTCGTCGACAATCAAAACTTTCGGATTTCCGAGCATAGCCTGAGCTACACCGAAACGCTGCCGCATTCCGCCCGAATAGCCTGCGACCGCCGCGCTCTTATGCTTGGTGAGATTAACCTGCTCCAACAAAGCCAAAACCTGTTCGCGGCGTTCTTTTTTATTGTGCAAACCTTTAAGAACGGCAATGTGATCGAGCAAATCTTCGCCGCTAATGCGCGGATAAACCCCAAAATCCTGCGGCAAATATCCCAATACCCGACGCATGGAGTCCGGGTTTTTGACAATGTCAGTCCCGTTGAGCGTAATCGTGCCTTCATCCGGCTCCTGCAGCGTCGCCAAAGTGCGCATCAAAGTGGATTTTCCGGCGCCATTGGGCCCGAGCAAACCAAATAGGCCGGGCTCTAATTTCAGATTTATATTATTTAGCGCATGGACAGCTTTGAAACGCTTGTGAACGTTTTGAATCTCAATCATGGGGGTTCCTTCTCTCTCGGCAGAAGGATATTTATTCTTTATCGAAAATCAATGTTTTTTTATCAATAATCGGTAAATATCTGGAAATTCAACGGGTTAAACGGGAAAAACCTACTCGATGGGCCCCATGGCGTCCGCCACGCCGGATAAAGCCGCGGCAAAAACGGGCGCTGAGAAATTTTCCAAATCCTCAATCCGTTCACCGATCCCGATGGCGTGGATGGGGATTTGAAATTTATCCGCCAGGGACACAAGCACGCCGCCCTTGGCCGTTCCGTCAAGCTTGGTCATGATCATTCCGGTTATGCCCGCAATGTTTTTGAAAGCTTCCGTTTGCAGTAAGGCGTTTTGGCCGACCGTCGCATCCAGAACCAAAAGGGAATGATGAGGGGCCGTTTCATCTTGCTTTTTGATGACCCTTACGATTTTGGCCAGTTCGTCCATTAATTCGGTTCGGTTCTGAAGTCGCCCGGCTGTATCGATCATGAGCACGTCATAATTTTCGCTCTTGGCTCGTTCAATAGCGTCATAGACCAGTCCGGCGGCGTCGCCGCCTTTTTTACCGGACATAACAGGCGCGCCGGCCCGATCACCCCATACACGAAGCTGCTCATCGGCGGCCGCGCGAAATGTATCTCCGGCGACGATTAAGACCTTTTTGTCTTCATCCGCGAGCCGCTTGGCAATCTTACCGAGCGTGGTTGTTTTGCCGGATCCGTTGACCCCGACAAACAACATAACTTCAGGTTTGGCGCCAACAAGCTCCAGCGGCTTTTCAAGAGGCGTGAGTATTTCTGAGACCACATCCGCCAGAGCCACTTTGATTTCCATGTCCGTGACTTCTTTGTCGAATTTGTCTTTGGCCAGAAGCGTCGTCACTTTGGTCGCCGGGCCCACGCCGAAATCTGCTTGGATTAACAAATCCTCTAAGTCTTCAAGGGCTTCATCATCCAGTTTCCGCTTATTGAAAACGGCCGTGATGTTTTCGGACATCCGGTTGGTAGACTTCTTAAGTCCGTCGGATATGCGTTCCAGAAAACCTTTTTTCTTTTTTGGTTGCAAGCTTTCCAGTTTATCGGCTGAAACTTGTGCGGCCCGGGCTGCGGCAATCTTCTCAGCTTCCAGACGCTCCTGCTCGGCTTTCAGCTCGGCAACGCGCTGAGCTTCGGCCTCATCCTCTGCCTTGCGGGCAGCTTCCCGTTCAGCGGCTAATTTTTCCTCGGCAGCTTCCCGTTCCAAGCGCTCAGCTTCCTGCTGCGCTTTAAGCTTGCGCGCTTCCGCCTCGCTTTGTTCCTGCTCAGCCTTTCGAAGAGCCGCTTCTTCATCTTCCCGGCGAGCTTTTTCTTCGGCTTCTTTTCGGGCGGCTTCTTCGGCTTCGGCTTTTTGCCGGGCTTCTTCTTTGGCTTTGGCCTCAGCTTCTGCTTTTTCCGCAGCTTCGCGCGCTTTTTTCTCAGCTTCGGCTTTGGCTTTTTTCTCGGCTTCCAATTTGGCCAGACGTTCGCGCTCTGCCGCCTCGGCCTTTTTCTTTTCCTCAGCCAGCCGGGCAAGCTCAGCTTTCTTTTCTTCTTCCTTCAGCCGTCGTTCTTCGGCCAAACGTTTGGCAGCCTCAACGTCTTCCTTTGCCTGCGCTTCTGCCTTCAGGCGCTCTTCTTCTTCGAGACGGGCTTGTTCGGCCTCATCAACCTTTTCGATAATGCCGGCGGCTTCATCTTGTTCGCGGGCAGATTTCAGGGCCGCGGCATTAATCGCGGCCATACGCGCCGCCATTTTCCCATCGACTAATTTCTGCTGCGCCGCTTTCTCAGCGGCTTCTTCAGCCCGTTTATCCTCTTTGGATTTTCGTCCGAAGAGCTTGCCCAACAGGCCTTTTTTCTTTTTTTCGTCTGCCATCAGATGAGTCGTCCTGTTGCGTTGCTTCCGTCATAGCCTGTGATTTCGATTTTGGCAAAGCTTCCGGCAGGCGGCGGATTGTCTGTTTTGACCAGTGTGAAATCCGGCAGACGTCCTAATCCCGTGCCCTCGAATAAGGCTTCATCGAATTGGCCGATCCGGTTTTCAATATGGGTTTTCCTAACGTCATCGCCGGCTTGTCTCAAAAGGCTTGCGCGCGCTTTGACGATATTACCTTTGACAGGCGGCATTTTTGCCGCCGGCGTCCCTTCTCTGGCCGAGAAGGGAAAGACATGCAGCCAAGGAATTCCGATCTCGGAAATAATGGCTCTGGAGTTTTCAAACATCTCATCGTCTTCGGTTGGAAAGCCGGCGATCATGTCAGCCCCAAAGGCAAATTCCGGGCGCGATTGCCTCAGCCGCTCACATAAATCTATAGCATCTTTGCGGCTGTGACGGCGTTTCATACGCTTCAGGATCATATCATCGCCCGCCTGTAAGGACAGATGCAGATAAGGGGTCATGCGCGGTTCCGTCGTCAAAGCGTCAAACAAAGCCGGATCGATCTCCGCCGGATCAATGGATGACAGACGTAAGCGCTTCAGACCGGGCACGAGTTTCAAGACACGCCGAACCAAATCCCCGAGCGGCGGGGTCCCCGGTAAATCCTGCCCCCATGAGGACAGATCCACGCCGGTCAAAACCACTTCTCCAAATCCCTGCCCGACCAGAGATCTGACATGAGCCACAACCTCACCGGCCGGCACGGAGCGCGCCCCGCCGCGGCCATAAGGAATAATGCAAAATGTACAGCGGTGGTCACATCCGTTTTGCACCTGCAAAAATGCGCGGGTTCGATTTTGGGATTTATCATCGGGCCGATTACCCCCGCTAATGAGTTGCGGCGCCGTTTCGCGCACGGCCATTATATCATTGACCTTTATCTTCGCCCCGCCAAATAATTGCTCCGGATCAAATGTGGCAGCGTGCATTTTTTCTTCATTGCCCAGCACAGTGTCAACTTCAGGCATATCGGCAAAATCCTGAGGATTTATTTGCGCCGCGCAGCCGGTCACGATGATTTTGGCGTCCGGATTATTCTTCTTGGCCTTGCGAATTTCATATCGGGATTGGCGCACGGCCTCATTGGTCACAGCGCATGTATTGATAAATA
>CALJNJ010000078.1 GCA_937981945.1 uncultured Caulobacterales bacterium
TATGAAACTTTTATCCTGGAATATATTGCAAGGCGGCGGTCGGCGCGCCGACGGCATTGCCAAAGTCATTTTGGATCATGCCCCTGATATTATCACCCTGCAGGAATTTCGCGACAGTTCCGATAAGCGCGGCGGCAAAGATGAGATCATGGAGGTGCTGGATAAGCTCGGGCATAAATTTGTTCATATCCCCGAGACGGACGGCCCCCATGAACATACGATTTTGATCAGCTCCCGTTACGGTTTTGACGCCGGACCGTTTTTGCAGGAAAAAGTCTCGCCCCTGCCGATGCTGGAAGCTTATTTTGGCGCGGAGGCTCTGGGGTTTGAATTTTCCCTGATCGCGGTTCACTTTCCCCAGAAAAAAGCGCAAATCCCATTATTCGAAGCCCTCAAAACAGACAGTGACAGCTTGCTCGGTACGGAAGCTTTGATCATTGGCGATATGAATTGCGGTATCCCGTATGTGGACAGTGACAGTAAGACCTTTGCAGCCACGCAATATTATCAGGATTTACTTCACGCCGGATGGATCGACAGCTGGCGCTCCCGCCATAAAGAGGCCAAGGAGTTTACCTGGGTCAGCCCCAGAACGGGCAATCGTTTCCGGTATGATCAGGTCTTGGCAAGCCCGGCCTTTGACGGCCGGATCACGTCCTGTGTTTATGACCATGCCCCGCGGGAGGCAGACCCGCGCCTGTCCGATCACAGCCTGTTTGTTTTAGAATTTAACGGGAACCGCTAAGAGGCCTTTTTTGCGCATGGCGAAAGAAACCATTTTCCGGCGCTCTTCACACCACAATGCCAGCTTCACACATTTAAAGCTTTGCCAGAATGTCAGCCGTCCGACTTCTTTGAGTTCCGGGTGAGCCTTTAAGATACGCGGCAATTGGTAAAACGGAATGCGGCTGGACAAGTGGTGGACGTGGTGCACGCCAATATTGCCGGTAATCCACATAAGCGGCTTGGGCAGATCATAATAAGAGCTGCCCATAAGCGCAGCGTTTTCACGGTCCCATTCGCCCGTACGGGACCAATGGGTTTCGTCAAATTGGTGCTGAACATAAAACATCCACACACCGATCGTCGCGCCGACAATCACGATGGGAATCTCAATCAATAAGAAAGCCTTTAAGCCGACGCCCCAGATCAAAAGACCGAAGACAATGGCCACGCCCAGATTGGTCAAAGATGTGCTGACCCAAGGCTTGGTGCGTTTCATGTCGCCAAACGGAAGACGGTTGGACAGAAAAAACACATAAGCCGGTCCCAAGCCGAACATCACAATGGGATGTCGGTAGAGACGATATTTAAGTTTTTCAAACCGGGACAAGGCCTCATATTCTTTGACGGTGAGCGTCACAATATCATCGCCGATACCCCGGCGGTCCAAATTGCCGGAGCCGGCATGGTGCAGCGCGTGCTGACGCTTCCAATGGTCATAAGGGGTCAGAGTCAAAATACCGATGAAACGCCCGACCCAATCATTGGCCTTTTTGTGGGAAAACATGGATCCGTGGCCGCAATCATGCTGCACAATAAACAAGCGCACAATCAGGCCGCCGGCGGGGATCGTGCCCAAAAGCGCCCAGTAATGGCCCTGCCCGATCAAAAGCCACATAGCGGCCCATAAAATCAAAAACGGAATAAGTGTAATCAGAACTTCGAAAACGGCTCTGCCATCCTCCGCATTGCGATAAGGCGCCAATCGGGCAAACCAAGTTTTAGCGGAATCAGAGGCAGTGGGGCTCATTGGAAATCCTTAAGGAATCAATCCCGCCACTTTTGCGGGCGTATCTTACTAATTCCCTAACCGGCCTGTCCTGACCACCTAATTTTTCAGGAAAACTTCAATTAAATACACTTGCCAAGGATGGTCTTTTTCCCTACGGGCTGCGGCCATGTTCGAAACTGAGCTGTTCATATCCGCCTTCGCGATACTTTTCGTGATTATCGACCCTCCGGGGTGCGCGCCGATCTTTGCCACATTAACGCAGGGCACAAGCCGAAAACATCAAAACACAATGGCCATAAAGTCCGTCTTCATCGCCGCGATTATCCTGTTTGGCTTTGCCTATACGGGTGAGTTTTTGTTCGAAAAATTGGGCATTAGTCTGGACGCCTTGCGGATCGCCGGCGGCATCATGCTGTTTATTATCGGTCTGAATATGGTGTTTGAAAAGCGCACGGAGAAACGGGAAACCCGCGCCGAAGAAGCCCTTGAAGATGTTGAAAACCCCGAAGACATATCAGTCTTTCCCATGGGTATTCCCATGATCGCAGGCCCCGGCACAATGGCGTCTTTATTGCTGCTGAAATCCAAAGCCGAAACAATGGCCCAGGAAGTTTCCATATTGCTGGCTTTGGCCGCCGTCTTGCTTGTGACACTGATTTCGTTTTTTATTGCCGGACCGCTTTTGAAGCTTTTGGGCCGAAGCTTTACCGAAGTTTTAACCCGGGTTTTGGGTGTCTTATTGGCAACCCTGGCCGCCCAATTTATTATTGACGGAATTCAAGGCGCGCTGTTTTAGCGGTAGTAAGAATTTGTATAGCGGTATTTGCCGTGACGATAATATTTGCGCTGACCCGGTTTGTAATAGTGGTAAAGCGGGCGCACGCCTTCCGGACAAAAATGGGCGACCAAACTCAGACGTGTTTGGCCGGGCACGGTAATTTCCGAACCGCCATGGGCCAGCCCTGCATGCCAGAATAAAACATCGCCTTTTTTAGCGGCAAATTTTTGCACCGCCACACCCCGGGCCTCAGCCTCGTCCAATATCCATTGGTGCCATTTGTCCAAATCTTCCGTACCGTCCCGGTCCGCATCATAATGTTTGAACCGTCCGGAGAATAAATGCCCTTCCCAATTATGGCTGCCCGGCAAATAAATCAGCTCCCCTGAGCCCGGCGTAATATCTTCAAGCGCGACCCAGACCCCGATCAATTTCATGGGCGAATTCATCCGAACAAAGGCCGTATCCTGATGGAGGGCTTGTTGGGACCCGTAGTCAAACCGAAGGGTTTGAGTCAGAACCGGATCAGCCTCAAAGGCCAGTTCCAAAAACCGCGTAATGGAATCGTGAAACAGCAAATTTCGCGACTGCTCGGAAAAGAAGTAATCATCCACGATACGGGCGCTGCCATAGCGCTTGAGATTATCATGGGTGTAACGGGCGGGCTCCGGCAGATCGGCGCTGGTCATCAATAAAGGTGACGGATCTTTGTCCATCATAGCGGCCACATCCGCCTTATATTGATCGATCAAATCATGAGGGACGCCGCCCGGAATAATCACATAGCCGTCATCCCGCCAGGTTTGCATCTGCACGCGTTCAGCGTCCGTCAGATCCCCGGCTTCAATTTTCTGCGCCAATTTCTCAGGATAATCTTTGCGGTCAGTCCACATGCCGCCAAATTTTGAACTGTATTGATCAATTTCCCGTCGCTGCGCTTTATAGTCTTGATTGGACGTGGCCAGATTATAGATCGCGCTGTAAAGCTTGGGATTACCCTGTACCAAGTTTTTTAGGCTGTAGATCAGGCGCCGGATCATGTTGTGACCAAATCCGTCAGTGTGCGCGCCATATCGGCGAACATTTGGGATTCCGCGCTGTCGCCGGCCGCGATCGGCTCGCCCTTATCGCTGCTTTCCCGAATGGAAATATGCAGGGGCGCGTGGCCCAATAAAGGCACATCGAGTTTTTTGGCTTCTTCGGCAACGCCGCCCGTCCCGAAAATTTCGTGAGAACTTCCGCAATCCGGGCAAACAAACAAACTCATATTTTCAATAAGCCCAAAGACAGGGATATTCACCTTGCCGAACATGGCTACCCCTTTACGGGCATCCAGCAGAGCCAAATCTTGCGGCGTCGAAACGATGATAGCGCCGCGGGGTTTAATGTCCTGCGCCAAGCCCAATTGCGGGTCACCGGTTCCGGGCGGCATATCAATAATAAGCATATCCAGCTCACCCCAATCCACATCCCACAACATGCGGGAGATGGCGCCCTGCACCATTGGGCCGCGCCAAACAATGGGGCCGTCCCCATCGGTCAAAAAGCCGATGGACATCACTTTGACGCCGTGCGCTTCAAAAGGAACAATCAGACGGCGGCCCTGTTTTTCCGTGGTGACTGCCCGCGATCCCGTAAGGCCCATTAACATGGGCACGGACGGTCCGTGAATATCCGCGTCAAGCAATCCAATTTTTTTGCCGGATTTCGCCAAAGCGACAGCAAGGTTTGCCGCGATTGTCGATTTGCCGACACCGCCCTTAGCGCTGGAAACAGCAATGACATGATCCACAAAGGCGTCCCCTTGATAGCCTTCAGGACGTCGGGCTTGATGGGGATTGGAGGATTTCTTGGGACGACGGGACACGTCAGGCGCCGCTTTGTGGGCCGTCATCATAACGCTGACACGGTCAACACCTTTAACCGCTTTCAGCGCCGCTTCTGCGGCCAGGCGAACCGGTTCAAATGCGTCCGCTTCCTTGGGATCAATTTGAAGGACGGCGCGCAAATAGCCGTCCTGATAAGACAAATCACCAAGCCGGCCGGCGGCGACGATATCCCGTTTGCCGTCACTGTCTTTAACGGCTGCAAGAGCCGTGAGCGCTGCATTCTCTGAATAGCTCATATTCTACTCACATGCCGGTTTGATACGCCCGTTTGCGAGCAATATCAAAGGCGATTGATCTTTGTGAGATAACAGATAGCTGTCCGGTGAGAGAACCGAAACCTTAAAATTATTTTTGGGCAAGAAACGATAAAAATCCGCCGTAAAGCCGTCCGGCTTTTGACTGACGCGATAAAGCCTGCCCTCATCGGTTCCGGGATCCGCGCTGATCACCCAAAAATCCGAGGTAAAGCGCCCCTTGGCCGGAATGCGCATGGGCAGAACCGCAGAGACGTGCGGAATATCTTCAATGGCTTCACCGAGTCCGGTTTCATTGTCATAATAATAGAGGCCGCCATTTTGGGCTTCGGTCTCAAACCCAACAAACCAACCCGGCTTTGTGGGATAGGCGGAACTGATATGGCGGCGCTTTATGGGTGAGCCGGGGACTTCTTCCTGTAAGGTAAAATAGGGCAGCTGAATGACATAGTCTTCAGGGCGGCTGCCCTTTGCCCGGCAAGCTTTGGCCTGCGCCGCGTTTTGATCCCGAATTTGTTTATAGGCTTTGGAGAAACCGCCAATATCTTTGGGATCAAGATTGCCGTCCAAAACACGTTTGGCCGTTTGGGCCAAAGACCGAACCTCATCGGACCAATGTTGGGTAAGGTTCTCCACAGACCCCAGATAGATTTTATCGTTCTGGGTGATCACGCTGTTTAGCGCATATTTCAATATTTTGATATTATCCGTCTGTGACAGTGCCTCGAGCACGATGCGTTTAAAGGCAATATTTTCTTTGTCTTCTATGGTCGTGAAAAATTCGCGGTAAGCCGACCCGCTCAGCTGGGTTTTGGACTTCATTTCGCCCCATAACATAGTCCCCCATTCTTCGTGATTACCTTCAAAGACTTTAGGGAAATTACGCTCATAGGGATGGAGCGCCGTCTTGCCGGCGATAGCCGCGCTCCAAGTCTCCATCATATGGGGGCTGGTGGTCAGCTGTACCGGCGATTTGGGCGTCCGAATAACATGGCCGCCTAATATAGTATCCAATCCTGCGACCCGGCCCATCAGGCTCATCTTTGGATCTTCGGCCAATTCTTTTCCGAAATCCAAATAGAAACCGTCTTCGCGGCCTTTATGGCGGTGGCGTAATAATGCGCCTATGGCAAAGGCTTGGTCCGGTGTTTCAATCTCCCGCAAGGTTTGCAGAAGCGCGGCAAAAGCCATTTCTTTGTCAATTTTATA
>CALJNJ010000079.1 GCA_937981945.1 uncultured Caulobacterales bacterium
CGACCAAGGCAGCCATAGGCGCCGAAGCGCCCGGAACCGGGTAAACGGAATGTCCGCGAGTGACGGCTTCGCGGACTAATTTAAATCCGGGATCGGAAACGAGCGGCGTACCGGCGTCACTGATCTGGGCAATGACCGCGCCCTCGTCCAATTTTTTCATCACGCTATCCAGCATTTTTGCCACATTATGGTCATGATAGGCTGTCAAAGGTGTGTCGATGTTATAAGCATCCAGCAGTTTTCGGCTTTGCCGCGTGTCTTCCGCCAAAATTAAATCGGCGGCACGCAGCACATCCAAGGCCCGTAAGGTCACGTCACGCAAATTTCCAATAGGCGTGGCGACAATATACAGGCCGGGTGAAAATTGGGATTGCGCTGCCGGATTCGGGCTTATAGGGTCATTTGACGACATAGATTCCACTTTTGACAGGACATTTTATGACAGGGAATTTCAGGTTTGAACAGGCTTTAAAATACCTGACCGTTTCAGCCGCGGCGCTGATGATGACGGCCTGCGTCACCACACCTATTCCGCAAGGTCCCGATCAAGGGCCCGTTGCCGAGGCCCCGCCTCAGCAGCCTGAGGAAATTATCAAAGAACAACCGGTCGAAACGCCGGATACGGCCCCTGTAGTGACAGAGCCTGATCCAGTCATTCAGCCGGTCATTACCCGTGACGGGCTGACACCACCCCATATGGCCGGTCGTGACCTAAAGCGGATGGCGATCCTGCTCCCGTTTTCCTCCAAATCTTCCGGTCTGCGCGCCGAAGCGGCCTCTATGTTAAAGGCGGCAGAGCTCGCTGTGTTTAATCGTGATGAAGCCGATGTGGTTTTAATCGCGCTTGATACCGGCGGAACGGAAAGCGGCGCCTCATCGGCGACGGACGCCGCCCTTCGCTCAGGCGTTGATGTTATTTTGGGCCCTGTCTTATCGCGCTCCGTCAGCGGCGCGTCACGCAAAGCCCGCAATAAAGATGTTCCCGTCATTGCGTTTTCAACGGATCAGACCGTGGCCGGGAACGGGACTTATCTATTAAGTTTCCCGCCTGAGGCCGAAGTTAAACGCGTTGTTGATTTCGCCGCCTCATCCGGCGCCGGACGGTTTGCCTTTTTAGGCCCGCAAAGCGAATATGGGAAACGTGTCAAAAGCGCTTACCAATCCGCGGTCAGGGCTGTTGGCGGGGAAGTCCGCAGCAGCGAAACTTATGACGGCGATGATATCGGCGTCATGCAGGGCCCGGCCCGAAAACTGGCCGATGTTTTCAAGCAGCATGAACGCTCTCAGGGGCCCGGCGGCCGAATGCATTTCGAAGCGGTCATCCTCCCGGAAGGCGGAACACCACTTCGGTCATTAGCGCCGCTTCTGCCTTATTATGACATTGATCCTGATGAAGTGCAGTTTTTAGGCACGAGCCTGTGGCATAAAGAAGAAGTTGTTCGCGAACCGGCCCTGAGCGGCGGAATATTTGCGGGACCCGATCGTAATGCCCGCGAACAATTTGTCAGCGAATATGATCGCCGCTTCGGCGAAGACCCGGGCCGCTTGGCTTCACTTGCCTATGATGCGGTTAATATTGGCGCGGTTATCGCGGACGGGACGGTTCAAACCCGCCGCCGGCGCGCCGAGGACCCTGTCGGGTTCTTTGGAGCCGACGGTTTGATCAGATGGAATTACTCCGGCAAGCCCGAGCGCGGCCTGGCCGTGTATCAAATCCAAAACGGACAATTTGTAATCATTGATCCGGCGCCGACGCGATCAACGGACCCAAGTTAAGTCAACAAAACTTCCGTGACCTTATTCAGAACAAGGCGGCCCTTTCGGGTCGCTTTTATTATATCGCCCTCATGAGAAATCAGCCCCAATGCCGTCAATTCCTCAATAGCGGACGGCGGCACCGGGCGACCGGCAAATGACCGGAAACGCGAGCGCGAAATCCCGTCTTCAATGCGCAGTCCCATCAACACATATTCCGCGGCTCTGTCATCGCCGCTCAGCAATGTTTTTTCGCTGATACCAATGTCCCGGGTGGCGACGGCGTCCGCGTAATCGGCCGGACGCAGCGCGGCTATTGTGGCAAATCTTTCGCCGTCTACGGTCAGGCGGCCATGGGCGCCGGGGCCAATACCCAGATAATCCAAACCGCGCCAATAAGCGAGATTGTGCCGGGAGGCCTTGCCCGGTTTCGCATAGTTTGAAACTTCGTAATGGGCGTAACCGGCCTTGGTGAGCACTGTCTCGATATAGTCGTAAAAGTCAGCGCTTTGCTCATCACTGACCGCTTTTTCTTCGCCGCGAGCCTGCGCTCTGGCAAAGGCGGTGCCGAGTTCTACCGTCAATTGATAGGCGGATATATGGGCCGGGTCGAAACTCAAAGCGGTTTGAATATCGTCCTGCAGCCCGGTCATGGTTTGCCCGGCAAATCCAAATATCAAATCCAATGAAAAATTATCAAAGACCCGGTTGATATTCGCTAAAACCGATTTGGCCGTCGCGGCGTCATGATCCCGGCCCAGCATTGCAAGGGCGTCATCGTCAAAGGTCTGTACGCCCAGAGACAGGCGGTTGATCCCGGCGACGCTCAGATCATTTAAACTGTTTAACGACATGCCGGACGGATTGGCCTCCAGCCCGATTTCAGCGGCTCCCGAAAGGCCCCATAAATCATCAATTCGGCTCAGAATTCGGGTAATGTCCGCGGCGGGCATTAGGGACGGCGTGCCGCCGCCAAAATGTACGGATGTAATATCCCGCGCCCCGGACCAAGCGCGCCAAGCCGTTAAATCCTGCAGGATTGCGTCGCTTAAATCCTTATCCTCACGTCCTTTATAAACGTTGAAATCACAATATGGACATATCCTGACGCAATAGGGCCAGTGAATATAAACGGCCGTTTTATCAGCTTGGGAAGCGGGCATTTAGAAATTTGTTAAAAGCATCGGCTCTGTGGCTTTTGGCGTGTTTTTCAGCGGGATCAATTTCTGCAAATGTGCGGGCATCGCCGCGCGCCAAAAAGATCGGGTCATATCCAAATCCCTTTTGGCCTCGCGGCGGCCAAATAATCTCGCCCTCCACTTTACCTTCATAAACTTCCGTGTCGCCGTTTGGAAACGCGAGGCAAAGGGCGCAAATAAATCCGGCGGTTTTGGGCGACTTGGCATCTTTGATCTGATCCCACACCCGCCACATAGCCATGGTGAAATCCCGGCCGCCGCCTTCAACCAGCGGGACGGACGCCCATCTTGCCGAGTAAATTCCGGGCGCGCCGTCCAAAGCATCAACGGCCAGACCGCTGTCATCGGACAGTGCCGGTTTTCCGGTTGACCGGGCGGCTGCGAGCGCTTTGAGCCGGGCATTGCCTGCAAAACTGCCTTCAGTTTCTTCGGGCTCTTCCAAATCCAGATCGACGGCGCTGAAAATTCGCACGCCCAAAGGCTCGAGCAGATCTCGAATCTCTCTGATTTTGCCCTGATTATGGGATGCAATAACGATTTCATTTAAAGTCTGCATGAGGTCTCCGCGAAGGCCCGAACACATACTGATTTCGGGCAAAGGGGTAAAGCCCTGTTTGTCGACAAAACTCGGAACATACCATTATCAGCCTCACTCATGGCGCTATTGCGATTTCTGATAACTGAGTTAATAGGACAAAGACCCCTTGTGCCACGGTTCATTATTGTTTATCGATAAAAGAAATGAGACAGGTTTTTTATGTCATCTAAGGCCATGACACCGGCAATGAAATCGGCGCGGTTTTTAAATATTGCGCTGAATGTTGTGATAGCGTTTTTAGCTGTCGCCTTGCTGCTCATGCTGATTTTGCCTTTGTTCGGCGAAGGCGTCGTTGAGGCCATCGAAGACAAAAACGGGCGCGCGCCCTCTCTGCCCATTGTCAATCTGAGCGGCAGTGTGGGGGGGTCCCTAATTGCCGCCGCCTATCTTTATGTGGCCTTCGTTGTGAAAAAGATTGTCCGCACGACGCTGGACGGCAATCCCTTTGTCGAAGCTAATATTTCTCGTCTTCGGACTACTTGGGTTGTCATAGCCTTGGTGGAAATCATCCGCATGGTCGCCATGGGGTTTATCGACAAAAGCTCGCAAACCGGAACCGGGCTCGAAGGGTTCACGCTCAAGACAAGTCTGACGGCTTGGTTTTTAGTCTTTGTTATTGCAACTATGGCCGAAGTGTTTCGGATCGGTCTTGAACTGCGCCGCGATCAAGAGCTGACGGTCTGATGGCGATTCGCGTAAATCTTGACCGCATGCTTTTAGAGCGCCGCATGTCGCTGACGGAACTGGCCGACCGTGTTGGGATTACATTAGCTAATTTATCTATTTTGAAAACGGGCAAAGCTCGGGCCATTCGGTTCTCAACCCTGGAAGCTTTGTGCCGCGAGCTCAACTGCCAACCGGCTGATTTATTGGAATATGAACCCGAAGAGGACGGCCTGGCCAAAGCGGCAGAATAGCCTTCCTTAAAGCCCCAAAACATCCCGCATTGCGTAAACACCCGTGGGTTTGTCATGAGCCCACATGGCCGCTGTGACGGCACCTTTGGCAAAGACGGACCGGTCAAACGCCTCGTGGGATAATGTCAGCATTTCCAGCTCATTGGCCAGTAAGACTGAATGCTGCCCGATCACGCCGCCGCCGCGCAGGGCCGCAAATCCGATTTGGCCGGCGGCTCTGGGTTCGCCCCTGCCCTCTCGGGACAAAACCTGCTTGGATGCGAGTGGTACGCCCCGGCCTTTCGCGGCGGCCTCGCCCAACATCAGAGCCGTACCGGACGGCGCGTCAACTTTGTGGCGGTGATGCATTTCGGAAATTTCAATGTCCCAATCATCGTTCAAACGGGCGGCTGCCAGTTCAACCAGGGCTTCGAGCATATTGACACCAAGGGAGAAGTTCCCTGATTTCAGCAAAGTGATGTTCTCACCGGCCGCCAGAAGCGCGTTCTCCTCTGTGGGCGAATATCCGGTCGTTCCGGTTATTAGCGTATGGCACCGCGTGCTGTGCATGGAAAGGGCAGCGTCAATCGCGGCTTTGGGTGACGAGAAATCGATCATGACATCGCAATTTTCAAGCCCTGCCCGTATATCGGACGTTAAAACAACACCGCAGGGCGACAGACCGGCGGGCTCAGCCGCATCTTTGCCGATGTTTTCGGAATTGGCCGAGGTCAGCGCTATCGTCAGTTTCGCGCGCGGTTCCTGACGAAGGGCGCGGATAATGGCCCCGCCCATACGCCCGTCAGCGCCCAAGACGCCTATATCAATCATATCGGTCATAGACTGCCTATAGCTTTACCCAAAGCGCCGGGCAAACGGTTTTAAGCAAAAGAAAACGCTGCTCTCAGAAGAGAGCAG
>CALJNJ010000080.1 GCA_937981945.1 uncultured Caulobacterales bacterium
GCGGGGATAAAATTTTGCCCTATATGGATCCGGTTCCGGAAGAAAACCCGGCCATTGGATGGCGGGCCATTCGCATCGGCTTGGATCGCCCGGCCTTGCTGCGTTATCAGTGCCGCGCCTTATTGGCAGCCGCCGCCGGTCGTCATTTACGGGTCATGTTCCCTATGGTGACAACAGTGGACGAGCTCATTGAAGCACGGTCACTATTTGATACGGAAGTTAAAAGAGCCTCATCACTGGGCAAGGATTTGCCCCATAAAATCGAAGTTGGCGTTATGCTGGAGACGCCGTCTCTGGCGTGGTCTGTCAGAGCGGTTTGCGATCATGCAGACTTTGTGTCGGTGGGCGCTAATGATCTCATGCAATTCTTCTTTGCGGCGGACAGAGATAATATCAGAGTATCCGACCGATATGACCCGCTGCATCCGGCGTCACTATCAATCCTTCGGTTCATTGTTGACGGGTGTAAACAGGCCGGCGTCCCGGTGTCCATTTGCGGTGAGATTGCGGGACGGCCCATTGAGGCCGTAACCTTGGTCGCCTTGGGCTTTGAGGCCTTGTCCATGCCGGTCACGGGCATAGGACCTGTCAAAGCGGCTTTATTGGCGCTGGACGCGGAAAAGCTCAAAGAATTAATCACGCCATTGATTACGATTGACTCGCGCCTTCCATCGGTCAGGGATCATGTCCGTGAGTTCTGTATGGCCGAAGGCATTCCGGTTTAGGCTTAGGGCGACAGACCGCCGATCTCCAATTCGGACTCTTCGGATCTGAGCCAAATTTCAACTAAATCTATTATATCGTTCGGGGGTCGTTTCAATCTGCCCTTTAAGGCACATTCCCAGACGATACCAACGCGCCAATTTAAATCCGTTAAGTCCTGAAGATTGCGAATGTCCCGGTCGCGATTAGACGTGATTTTCTTTTTCCAGAATGCTTCCCGGGTTTTCGGCCAAGAGAAACGCGGGCAATCATGCAGGTGCCAAAAACAGCCGTTCACAAACAGCACAGCGCCATATTTCCTGAAAACCATATCGGGTTTCCCCGGGAGAGATTTATTGTGAAGCCCGTATCGCAAGCCGCGTTTGTGCAGGGCTTTTCGGATAAATAATTCAGGTTTCGTATCTTTGGATTTCACCGCCGCCATATTGCGCCGGCGTGCGGTTTGGCTATGGCGATCCGCCAATCTTGACTATCCTTTGAAGCGGATCTGAAGATTGAGATCCATATAATATTGACCGGCATTTTTATAAACGGTGGCAAATTTGTGCCGCGTTGTGGAGGCGGTCTCAAATTTTGTTTGTTGAAAGAGATATTCGCCGAGCTCGGCGATATTATGGATATGGAAACAGACCTGATTGCCATCCGGTCTGACAATAATATAGCCGCCGTCAGCCCGTAAAAACCCGTCCCATGTTTTATTGGGAAACATGCCCAAGGCCACATTGATTAAAAGTTGTTTGAATTTATATTTCAGGTCCTCTTCGTCAAACGGGACGCCGGTCACGTCCGTGATCAGCTTATGTTTGGCGATATATTTCACCAGATCGGATAAGGAAGATCCGCGGCCTGAGTAAAATTGCAAAAGCGCCTGAGCGCAAATTTGCGGCAGAAGACTGTCAATGCGGCGCAAATTACGACTGAAAGTTTGAGCTGAGGCGCCTAAGGCTGTGAATTCAGTCCCGGCCGATCGCAGGGCTTCCACGCGGTCACGAACTTTGGAGCGGCCGTCAATCCCGTTAATGTCTGATGCGCTGCCTGAAAATCCGTCCAATCTGAAAACAAAATTGGTTGCCTTTGACGCGTTCAGCAATGTCGGGCTGCCGCCAATATAGGATTTGATACTAAACTCAACCTCGTGATCTGCCCCTGTCAGAGGATCGCGAACGACGACTTTGATGTCACCTTTTTGATCGGCAGAGGCTTTGAGGTTTTCGATCTTGAGCGTTTGCATCAATTCCGCGGCGGTCGGCGCTTCGAATGTTCCGCTACCGGCTGTTATCTCCGCCAGCAATCCGGGGAGACTTTCGCGCACTAATTCATAGGGAATTTCGGTTTCTTCTCCGAATAAACCTCCCGGTGACTTCAGGGTGATCTTATCCGGGCAAGCCAGTGAATAGACACGATCGCCGCGCAAAACTTTGCGAACCGCGAAGAAAGTATCGCCGGGGGTCAGATCGGAATTAGCCGCGCGCAAACCCTTGTCGGACAAAATTTTCAAAAAGGCGTAAAACTCACTCCATTCGCCTTTATTGAGGCGTTCGGTCATGTCAGGCGGCCCGCCGGCCTGCTGCGGATCGGTTTAAATAGTCGGTCATGGCCGCAGCTGTTGCCTTCACCGCCGGCACAGCGACAGAATTGCCCAATTGCTTCATGGCTTGGGTTTCCGAGACGGGAAATTCGAAATCATCCGGATAACCCATCATCTTTTTACCCTCTTTACTGGTCAGTCTGACCGTGCGCCCGCTAAGAGAATATGTATCCCAATTGCGCCGGTCCATGAGACCGGATCCGCGCCCGCCAACCCGCAATGTATACCCGATTTCCTTATTACAGGGCTCTCCGAATATATCGGACATGGTCATGGTCAGGGGTTCAGCTTCGGGAAATTTAAAGGTTGATTGCTGCGTAGTTTCCCCGCGAAAGCCAACCATAAAGATACGGGGCCTGTGCTGGGGCAGGCCGTGATCTGAGGCTTTCACTGTCTTGTAAGCGAATGAATAACCCAATCCTTCGAGGGTTTCCTGAATGACTTTAAACGTTCGGCCGTCATCATGATTTTTGATATGCCTGACATTTTCCAGGAAATAGGCAGCCGGCTTTTTGGCGGTTAGGATTTCGGCGATATGGAAAAACAGGTTTCCGCGATTGTCTTTGGCATCGTGAAAGCCCCGTTTATAGCCGGCTTGCGAAAAGGGCTGGCATGGGAATCCGCCGCATAAAATATCAAAATCCGGGATATCGGGGTAATTGACTTGGGTGATATCACCCACAAAATGACCGGCTTCGAACAATTCCGGGCTGATTTTCATATGATTATGGCGATAAGTTGCCTGTGCGTGACGATCAATTTCGGCCGCAAATACACATTTTGCGCCCAATTCATGCCACGCCAGATGAAATCCGCCAATCCCGGCAAATAAATCGATAAATTTATATGCATTGGCGCTTTTCATCAGATCTCCGGTGATTCATTTGAAATACCACAGTGCATAAATCCGTTGAACCCGCAATATTTCAAAACCTTTTTCCGGGCTAAAACCACTGAAAATTAACCATAACTTGGCCAATAGCGGACGAATTTCGGGCCGAGTTCGAGCGTGGAGACGGGCGCAGAACAGGTCAAAAACCCTCCAAAAAACAGAGCTCAGACCTAAATTGCACAGAGTCAACATATAGCAATATGTAGTTTTAAGGACTCGCTAATCATCACGCTTGCGCCGCTGAAAATTCCGGGAATAGTTAAGATAGGCTTAATGGCCTGATGTTTCACGGGGCAAATATTCGAGGGGGCGCACTCCCATGGATAGGACCTTCAGGGAGCATCTCACATTCACGAAGCAATGGAGATGAAAATGTTAAAGCTATATGTGAAATCTAAAATGGCAATCGCCGACCTTAAGAAAAACATCGAAGGCGCGTCCTTGATTGAGTACTCACTTCTGATCGGTTTGATCACAGCTGCTGTGATCGCTTTGATTCTGGCTGTTGGCACTAAAGTTAACGGCGCCTGGGCCGACTTGGACAGTAACTGGACTTAAGTTCAGCTCGGCGCTCAGGCGTCTAGATCATCAGAGGCGGGTTTTCCCGCCCAACATTCTTTACAGATCAACAAACGGGGCGAAACGATGCAAAGATCTGCACTTATAGTATTATTATTGGCTGTGGTCCTTGGGGCCATGACCGTGTTTATGGTCAGGAATTTAATCGGCAATTCGTCGGAACCTGTTCCCATTAAACAGGAACAAAATGTTTCCAAAATTGTGGTCGCGACCGTTTCAATGCAATTTGGCGACGAGCTGACATCTGAAAAGCTGAAAGAGGCGCCGTGGCCGGCTGACCTTATTCCCGCAGGTTCGTTTGAAACCATTGAAGAAATTATGTCAGGTGATCGCCGTGTGGCGCTTAGATCCATCAGCCGAAATGAGCCGATTGTAAAAGAGAAAATCTCAGGATTTGGCGCGCGCGCCAGCTTGTCTCAAATCATTACCGAAGGACACCGCGCCGCTGCAATTCGCGTCGATGATGTTTTAAGTGTCGGCGGCTTTATCCTGCCGGGCGACCGCGTTGATGTTTTGCACACTTATCAGTCAAGCAATGATCGTTTGTCTGCGATCACAAATGTTATTATTCAAAATGTTCGGGTTTTAGCCATTGATCAATTGGCAACTGAAACTGAAGAAGCGGCTGTGGTCGGTAAGTCCGCCACACTGGAACTGACCCAGGAGCAAGCACAAAAAGTGGCCTTGGCCAATAGTGTAGGCCGTCTCAGTCTGACGCTTCGTCGTCTCAGCAATGAAGACCAAGATGAAGATGAGCAAACGGGAACGGTTAAAGTGGCTGATTTGAAACCTGCCGGTTCGGAGGAGGTTGTAAAGCCCAAGCCGAAAACAGGTAAATCGACACGTACCGTCTACCGTAAACCTGCACCAAAGCCCGATCCGTTCAGCGACATGCTGATCACACGGGGGCTGGAGCAGTCCGAAGAAAAAGTTCGCAAGACCGATGCCGCATTGACGGAATTGGCCGGCGGAGAAGGCTAAATTTAACATGGGAAATCTATTCAGACCGTAAGGTTTAACTAGGGGCGAAAAATGAAACTTTTTAAGAAACTACTTTTGTCGGCAATGCTGGCAACGGCCGGTATGGCGACGGCGGCGACGGCGCAAATATCAACCATCGCAGATCCGTCGCTGAGCGAGCAAATTAATTTCCGCGGAAATATCGGACCTTTGAGCGGCAATATCGAGCTCTCGGCCAATAAATCCATGGTCTTGCAGTCGGACACCGTCATCGGACACACTATGATAGCCAGTTCGGATATCGCTGATATTGTGCCCATGACGGACCGGTCTGTTTATTTGCTGGGTAAAAAGAAAGGGACGACGTCCATAACTTTCTTTGACAAGCAGCAAAATTTACTCGGTGTTTTTGACTTAAATGTGTCGCACAATTTAAACGAGCTCAAACGCGGGATCCAGGCCATTGCGCCGGGCGAAGCCATTGAAGTTCGACAAAATGGCGATACGGTCATTATTTCCGGAACGGCCAGTACGCCCGAAGTGGCGTCTCAGATTGTGGAATTAGCGGAGCGCCATGCGCCCGGCAAAGTTCATAACAGCCTGCTGTCAACGCGATCGCAACAAGTTATGTTGTCCGTACGTATTGCTGAAGTTCAGCGATCCGTTTCTAAAAATTTGGGATTGCGCTACAGCACGTTTTTTGAAGATGTGCCCGGACTTGGTGTCCTCAACGGTATTCTGGATCCGAATATTTTTGCCAGCGGCGTATTAGATCACACATTCGGTGATAACTCGGCGCTGAGTATAAATATGGCGATCGACGCTCTTGAAGAAAGCGGCGCGCTCACCACTTTGGCCGAGCCGACACTTGTGGCAATTTCAGGCGAGCCTGCCTATTTCCTGGCCGGCGGGGAGTTCCCTGTCCCCGTCGCGTCTGAGGCGGCCGGTGATGGCGTGACCATTACCGTCGAGTTTAAAGAATTCGGCGTGAAATTGGCCTATACACCTACGGTTATTGGGGACACGATCAATTTGGTCATCGAGCCGGAAGTCAGTGTTCTCGACCCTGCCAGCGGTATCGAGCTGAACAATATCGTTATTCCGGGTCTGATTGTTCGCCGGGCTCAAACGACTGTTGATCTGAAAAACGGTCAGAGTTTCGCCATTGCGGGTCTTTTGCAGGAAAACTTCGAAGACACAATCAGTCAGGTTCCCGGTTTGGGGAATATCCCAATCTTGGGGGCGCTGGCCCGCAGCAGCCGATATCAAAAGCGTGAAACGGAACTGATGATCGTTGTGACGCCTTATCTGGTTCGGCCGGATGAAAGCGGCAATATGTCAGTACCGACCGACGACTTTGTGCGTCCGACTGACGCCGATATTTTCCTGAACGGTATGGCCGAAGGCGCCGTCAACTACACGCTTCGCTAGGAGACAGACATGAAAAAATTATTGATCACTTTATCAATCGCAGGCCTGGGACTGAGCGCCTGCACCACGGCGCCGTCGAAAAATTTATCCGACAATTACGGAAACGCGGTCAACGCGGCTAAAAGCACTCAGGTTATTAATCCGAATGCCGTTCCCGGCGCGCCCGCCATGAACGCGGCCCGGTCGGCCGCAGCGGTTGAACGCTACGTCAATGACGAGGTTAAGCAGCCCAAAGATGTCTCAACCATCAATTCGGACGTTGATTAAAACTTAAATGAAATAGGAAAAGGACAATGAAACATTCATCGCAATTCAAAAAACTCTCAACGGATCAATCCGGCGCCTCAATGATTTGGGCGACCTTGATGTTATTCGTAATTATGGGCGTTGTCGGACTTGCGATTGATGTTTCGAGGCTGTCCATTTCTCACACGGAAGTTCAAGCTGCCGCTGACGCGGCAGCTTTGGCAGGCGCAACGCAGCTCGACGGTAGTACCAACTCAATCACAAGAGCCACAAACGCCGCGCAAAGTACGCCGCTGGTCAATAATTCACAAAGATTCGCCGACGAAGCCAATGCTGCGGCCAATGTCCAAATTGCCGGTATTCGCTTTTTAACATCGCTGCCGGCTGATGATGATGATCCAATCCCGGCGTCAGCTGTCACTTCGGATCCGACTTTGGCTGAATTTGTAGAAGTCACGACCGAAACACTCACCCATAATAATTTGTTCTTATCAGCCTTGGGCTTGGGAAACAGCCGGCCGGTTCGGGCAACGGCCGTTGCCGGACAAGAATCCGCTATTTGCCGGGTAACGCCTTTGGCAATCTGTAATCCCAACGAGGACTTAAACGGCGTAGGCGCCGGGTTCGATTATACCAATTGGCAAGGAAGACAAATCCTGGTGAAAATGGCCGGTAATGGTGCAGCCTGGGCGCCTGGAAATTTCGGTCTTTTAGATACGCCGACAGGTAGTCAGGCCGCTAAAGATTTGGCTGAGATGTTGGCTGCGGTCGAAGGCGCCAATCAATGCTTTTCAACGCGATTGAATACCAAGCCGGGCCAGGTCAATTCGATCAGAGCGGCGCTCAATACTCGATTTGATATTTATGAAAATCCGTTTTTTGGAAATGAAGACGGAAATCCAAGGTTCGCGCCGGCCGCCAATGTGACCAAAGGCCGTATTTGGAGTGGTCCGGCCGCCAATGTTTGCAATAGCTTTACGGAGCCGGGAACGCCGGACGCCATGGGTTTGCCGCGGGACAATGTTTTCGTAAATTCTACTAATGTTCCGGGCGGGCGGTTCGGCAATGGCGCGTGGGATTGTAAGGATTATTGGGACGTCAATCATCCGTCAGATCCATATCCGACCGGGTGTTCAACCAATAATACAACTGCCGTCAGCCGATATGACATTTATCGTTATGAAATTGACAATGGACTGATTCCCAGTCCGGTCGGAACGGGCGCCCAGGAAACCGGGTCACCGCAATGCTATACGGACCCCGTGGTTGATGACCCGAAATTTGATCGCAGGGTTTTGCATTTTGCCGTGATGAACTGCCAGGAACATAATGTTTCGGGTAATGAAACCGGCGTCCCGGGCTTGGCATTTGTCAGAGCGTTTCTGACTGAGCCGGTTGGCGACGAATCAACGCCGGGCGCGTCAGATTTTGACGTTTATTTGGAAGTGGTCGATGTGGTCGAACCCGGCATTAGTGACGGCCCCCTTAAAGAATATGTCGAGATATTCCGATGAAAACCGGGCCGAACATATTTAAAGACTTAAGAGGGGCAGCGCTCGTAGAGTTCACCCTTCTCTTGCCGTTTCTGATTGTGATCATGGCCGGTATGCTCGAATTTGGCCGGGGTCTGCATCAATATCACACGGCTGCGAAAGGCGTTAAGAATGCTGCGCGTTACTTGGCACGCGTCGTCGATGAAGGTTCCTGTCCGCCAAGCAGCACCGCTTGGACCACACAGGTCGCCAAAGCAAAAACGTTAGCGCAGCACGGCAGTTTCAGCAGTTCTGATCCGCTTAGCTTGTCCAATTGGAGCAATGCTTCGGACATTACCGTCAGTGTCAGCTGTGTCGACAATTCGGCCGGGACTTATCGCGGCGATGATGATATCCCCGTTGTAACGGTTTCCACCAGCTTTGCTTATAACAGTCTGGGTCTTTTATCCCTGACCAATGTGCCGGGATTGACCGGTCTTCAAATCGAAGTCTCTCACGAACAAATGTTTATTGGGGGATAATGATGACACGCTTGAAGCAATTTAGGAAAGATAATCAAGGGGCCTCACTGGTTGAGTTCACTTTGCTCTTTCCCCTGCTTTTAGCGTTGACGTTTGGGATCGTTGAAACAGGTTATATTCTTTACAAACAAAATACGGCGCAAAAGGCCACGCAGCTTGGCGGCCGCTATCTTTCGACTCGCGCGCCTTTGGTGACGGGTCTCACGGATTGCGGTGTTGCCACAGCCGCGGATGCCGGTACGGATTGTGTGAATGTGCCGGGCGCGGACAGTTGGTCTGTCAGCTGCAGCAATGGCAGCGGCGGTAATTGCGACGCGGCCATATTCGCGGACGTCTTGGCCGAGATGCAATCAGTTTACCCTAATTTGCAGGCTTCAAATCTGGAAGTTATTTTTTCCGGCACCGGATTAGGTTATGTCGGAAGAGGCAAACCCGTGCCCGCCATCACGGTCAGGCTCAATAATTTGACCTATAACTACGCCGTACTGGACAAAATTGTCGGCATTTCGAGTGCTTTGAATCTGGATAAGGCGCAAAGCACGCTTATTGCCGAAGACATTGGAGAGGGAACGGGCGCATGACCTCCGCTATATCAATATCACAGGCCAATAGTTTACTGGCCATTATCAACTCACCGGAGTTGAAAACAGACTTGGCCGTTGTAACCGGCAAAATCGGCAATGTTGAAACCAATATCAAAACGGCCGGGAATGTATTGGAGCAATCCGGTGCATTGCTGAACGGCGGTGCAGATATTGTTCTGATCGAACCGGAATATGTGATTGCCGAAACCATGATGCAGATCGAAGCGCTGTGCCTGGACGTTAATCAAAAAGGTGAGCTGATCATTATTGCAGATCACTGCTCACCGGAAACCATGCGGGACCTGTTTAAAATGGGGGTCGCGGATGTCTTGATAAAGCCGGTGACCCAAGAGGTGCTCTATGACGCTTTGTCGGCGACCTTGCAGAAATCACGCAGCCGTTCAAACAAAGGTGCTTCGTCCGGAAAAGTTTATTCATTGGTAAAATGCGGCGGCGGCGTCGGCGCGACCTCTCTGGCCACGAATATGGCGCAAATTCTGTCAGGCGTTGAGAGAAAAGGTCTCTTTGGTAAGTCCGATAATTCAAAGACGCAAAAAACCGTTGCTGTTCTTGATTTTGACGTTCAGTTCGGCACAGCTGCCATGAGCCTGAATTTGAAGGGCAAAAACAGCCTGGTAGATTTACGGCGTGCCGCAGAGCGCATGGACGGATCCATGCTTCTGGCCTCGCTCAAGCAACATGAATCAGGTGTTTATGTCCTTTGCAGCCCGCAAGACGTAGTGCCGTTCAATGCATTTGACGGAGACTTTATGGCGAAGGTAGTCAACCTTGCCAGGCAGTTGTTTGACTATGTCATCATTGATTTGCCTTTGGCGTGGTGTGACTGGACTCCGTCCGTATTGAATGCGTCGGATGTCATCGTGCCGGTACTGACGCCTGGCGTTGAGCATGTCTATAACGCTCAGCGGGTTATTAGTTTGATCAAGCAAAGCGGCATGCAGGCCAAGACGCCATATATTATGGTCAATCGTCTTGATAAAGGCATGGGCGGAAAAGACCGAAACGAACAAATCGCCAAGCTTCTTAAGTTCAAAACTCTTCCTGTTTTTGATGATGAGAAAACCTATAAAATCGCGCGTGAGCGCGGTCAGTTATTGGCTGATGTGAATAAAAACGGCCCGGCCTTTAAATCACTTAAATCAGCGACCGATACGATACAAGCGATCGAGCGTCAGGATGCTTCTGTACATCCTGATCTGCAAATTCCACCGACATCAAATAATAAAGAAACGCAAACGGGGCGAAACGTATGAAGTTTTCATTTTTTGACTCAGAGAAGTCCAAAGACATAGAGCCGCCGGTTGATGTTATCACCCGGGAGCAGCCGGCCGCGAAAAACGGTGACGCTAAGACAGCTGCGCCGTCGGCAAAATCGAGCTTATCTTTTGCACCCATTAGCGAAGAGGTCGACTTTTCGAAAGACTATCTCGACCTCAAGGTCAGACTGCACCAAAAAATCATTGATGAGATTAATCTTTCGATACTGGACAAAATAGAAAAACCGGCACTGACGCAGGAAATTACGGATCTTCTAAATGAAATTCTTCTTGAAGAAGACCGCCCGCTTTCCGGCGCGGAAACCGCTAAATTAGCGTCAGAGATCGTTGATGAGCTTTTGGGCTTTGGTCCTTTGGAGCCTCTACTGGCTGACCCTTCCGTTTCAGACATTTTGGTCAACGGTCCGCAAGAAGTTTT
>CALJNJ010000081.1 GCA_937981945.1 uncultured Caulobacterales bacterium
AAATTCACCCTGTCTTACCCTGAAACCGTTCGCGGATTGTTTCTTTGGGGCATTAGCGCCGGAAAAACCGCTTATCGATTCCTGGACAATTACTATTTTGGCAAAAACCTGCGCGCGTGCCAAAATGGAGGGATGGCTGAAGTTTGTGAACTTGAACACTTTGCCATGATGATTAAAGAACAGCCGAAAAATCAGAATATTCTTATGGCAGTCGACCCCGAGCAATTTATAACGGTTATGAAAAGTTGGAAAGCCGTTTTTGCCATAGGCGCTCATTATCGCATTATGGGCATTTCCAATAAACAATTAGCGTCCATTAAAACGCCCACAAAAATTATGCCATATATTGATCCAATGCATCCGTTGAATGCGGCAAAATTTGCTCATAAGAGCATTTCAAAGAGCGACTTGCACGAATTTTCAATAAACGACCAAGACGCCTCATTGTCAGACGCCACAGCCGCAGAGAGTTTTTGTGAGTTTGCCAACGGCAATACAATGTCGAGCCATTTTTCGTCGCTATCATGAACCTCTGCTAAATCTGCCATTCTGACTTCGTTCAGACCCTGCATGATGTTATAATCATATTTCGGGGAGAAATGTGATGAACAGATATTTGATTTATTTTTGCAGCCTTGTCGCCGGAGTTTTATTGTTGGCGATCAGCGCTGAAGCAACCAAACCCAGCTATACCTGCGCGAACGTCAGATGCGGATCAGGGAGTGTTTGCATAGAAACGCCGAGCGGTCCGACTTGTGAAGCCAATTATTCCGGACCGAGCTGTGCATCAACCCTGTGCCAAGTCGGCAATCAATGTGTTGAAACATCAACAGGGCCACAATGTGTCCCAAATTCATCTCCGCCGGGATATCACAATCCACCGTCATCCTACCCGTCATATCCCGGTTATCAGCCTCAAAGCTGCGCCTATGGCGGCTATTATCACTACGGACAGCTGATCTGTAATCCGGCGCCGGCATGGCGTAATCCTTATCAATACGGATGGGGATATTATAATGCGCCGCCTGTCTATCGCCCGCCTGTGTACACTCCACCGACATATCGCCGCCGTGCACCATGGGATCCCAACGGTCCGGAAATCGTTCTGCCCCCGCAAGAACCGAGAGTTTGCACCATGGAATATGATCCTGTTTGCGCGGAAAAACCGGTCGTTTGCGTACGCTCCCCCTGCCCGCCGGCGCGGCAAACTTTCAGCAATGCCTGTCATGCGCGCGCGGATAACTATACAATCTTGTATAAGGGGCAGTGCCGCTAGGATACTTCACAAGCGAACAATAAAACGATAGAACTCCGGCCAACGGAGTTCTTTATGGCTATTGCGCGCCCTGTCGATCGGCGGTTGTTTTTCTGGTTTGATCGCGCCCATACAATCCTGACAAAACAAGCCGACGGATTTTTATCCGAAAATTCCGGCGTCAGTACAGCGCAAGCCGGTGTTTTGATTTATCTTGGCTTTCATGACGGTTGCAGCCTGTCCGATTTGGCTGATGGGATTGGCCGCAATAATCCCGCCGTTACCGGCCTGATCAATCGAATGGAAAAAGCCGGGCTTGTTGTGCGCGTTCACGGCAGCGGTGATGCGCGGCGTAAAGCGGTTCGCCTAACCGAACTGGGTCATTTGAAGAGAGAGCAAGTCCGAGACGATTTTCGCACGTTCAACGAAAAACTCACCAAAGGCCTGACCCAAAGCGAAGCCGATGCAGTTTTGAAATTCCTGACTCTGGCCCCTGACAATTTGAAAGACATGAATGGCTAAATCCAAAAAAACCAAACCCGCTGTTATCAGGGTCGACATTGTCTCGGATATTGTTTGTCCCTGGTGCTGGCTTGGCGCGCGCTATTTTCTGAACGCGGCGAAGCAAAGCAAACACAATGTTGAGCTGACATGGCGGCCATATATGCTGGATCCGACCGTCCCCGAAAAAGGCGTTCCTTATCGGAATTACATGAAGTCAAAATTCGGCGACGGTCCGAATGATCGTTTCAAAGCCATGCGAACCCATTTGGAAGAAGCGGCGCCCGGCGCCGGTATTCAATTCAATTTTGGGGATATTCCCATGCGCCCCAACACGCTGAATGCGCACAGGTTGATGCGATGGGCCGGCGGACAAGGAAAAGGCACGGAAGCCGCGGAAAAACTATTCAAAGCCTTTTTTACAGACCTGCAGGATGTCGGTAACCATGATCTTTTGACAAAGATTGCCGGCGAAATTGGGATGGATCCGGAACTTGTCGGCGAATTACTGTCAGGCGAGGACGAGAAAAAATCCGTACAGGAAGAAATTATGTATTTTCGAAACCTTGGCGTCAGCGGTGTCCCGTGTTTTATCTATGAGGGACAATTTGCCGTTCAAGGCGCTCAACCAGTTGACGCTCATCTCAAAGCGATTGATGAAGCAGCAAAATTAGCGCAAGGACGCCAAAATGATTAAGCGCTTTATCTGGCCTATTTAATTTTTATGCGCTAAGGACATTTTTATGACCTCAATCCAAATCGTCGCCCTTTATGCGGGCATAATTCTTATCCTCTTACCTATTCTTATGCTGCGCGTTGGCGGTCAAAGAGTGAAGCAAAAAATCAGTTTGGGGGACGGTGACAATCCGGACCTTTTAAAACGCATTCGCGCCCATGCGAACTTCATCGAAACGACACCTTTTGCCTTAATCGGATTATTGATCTTGGCACAGTTCTCCGTTCCCGCTTGGCTACTTCATGTCTTTGGCGGCGGCTTCACCATCGGCCGTATCGCCCATGCCCACGGCATGGCTCAAAACAAAGCCGCCGGCGCCGGAAGAACAATCGGAGCCATTCTTTCATTATTAGTGTTTTTTGGGATTGGCGGTTACCTCTTATCCTTGGCATTTATGTAGGCCCTATGTCTGATCCTATTTCGCCGGACAGTTTGAAACCGGCGCTCGAAACCCTCTTAGCCAAAGCAAAAGCCTTCGGCGCTGAGACAGCTGACGCCGTTGCGACACACGGCCGGTCTCAACATGTGACCGTGCGCGGCGGCAAGATCGAAGAAACAGATAATAGTGAAGGTCGCGACATAGGTTTACGGGTTCTCATCGGTCAAAAGCAAGCTTGCGTATCAGGGTCCGATTTTTCATCGACCTCCTTGGAAAAATTAGCCGAACGCGCCGTCGCAATGG
>CALJNJ010000082.1 GCA_937981945.1 uncultured Caulobacterales bacterium
CGGACGCGCCAAAAACTGCTACGTTTATATTATCAGAAAAGCCCTCAAGGCGGGGCATTACTCCGCCTCGCCGCCGGCATCTCCTTCACCGGATTGTTCGTCTGCGTCGTCATCATTGTCACTGTCTTCAATTCGGCCAACAGAAACAATTCTCTCTTCGTCTTTGACCCGCAATACGGTGACGCCGCGGGCTGAACGGGAAACAATAGAGATATTTCGGACAGGGCAACGGATTAATTGCCCCCCGTCCGTCACAATCATGATTTGATCATCGTCTTCGATACAAAATGACCTGACAAGTTTGGCGTCGTCCTGGCCTTTTTTACGGCCAAGCTCCTGAGCCGTTACGCCCTGCCCGCCGCGGTTCATACATCTGTAGTCATAGGAAGAACTGCGCTTACCAAAACCATCATCAGCCAAGGTCAACACGAATTGTTCCGCGGCGCCTAATTCAGCGATGCGCTCTTCTGACAAAGATGTCTCTATTTCGGCCGCATCGCCGTCATCCTGAGCATCATCACCCAAAGCACGGCGCATAGCATTGGCGTGTTTGATATACGCTCTGGCTTCGTCGGTTTCTACATCCATATGATGCAAAATGGCCATAGAGATCACTTCATCGCCGTCCTTTAGCCTAATGCCGCGAACACCGCTCGACGTGCGGCCCACAAATCGCCGAATATCAGTGACTTTGAAGCGAATGGCTTTGCCCATGGCCGTAGTCAGTAAGACGTCATCTTCTTCGCTGCAGACCCTGACATCAACAATCCCGTCGCCCTCATCAGGCTTCATGGCAATTTTGCCGCCGCGGTTCACCCGCTTAAAGTCCGCCAATGAATTTCGTCTGACACCACCGCTACGCGCCGCAAACATGATGTCCATTGTATCCCAAGCATCTTCATCCTCAGGCAGGGCCATAATCGAATTGATCGTCTCGTCTTTGTCCAGAGGCAATAGATTGACCAAAGCCTTGCCGCGTGTGTTCGGACCGCCAAGCGGCAGTTTCCAGACCTTCAGCTTGTAACACATGCCGGTAGAACTGAAAAACAGGACCGGCGTATGTGTAGACGCGATAAAGACCGTTGTGACGTAATCCTCATCTTTGGTCGACATACCGGAGCGCCCTTTACCGCCGCGGCGCTGGGCCCGATAGGTATCAAGAGCGGTTCTTTTGACATAGCCCTGTGACGTAACCGTCACGACCATTTCTTCGACGGCAATCAGATCCTCATCGTCAAAATCAATACCGCCTTCAACAAATTCACTTCGGCGCGGTACGGCGAATTTTTCTTGGACTTCCAGGAGCTCTTCTTTGATGATCGAAGTGACCCGCTCCCGAGAGCGCAAAATATCCAGATAATCCGTAATGCGCGCCGCCAGCTTTTCGGCTTCGTCCGTGATCTCGCCCAATCCGAGTTGCGTGAGCTTCAGGAGACGCATATCCAAAATGGCTTTGGCCTGCTCATCCGTTAATTGAATAGTTCCGTCATCATTGAGGCGGGACCTGGGATCCGCGATGAGTTTCAACAGCGGCGCCATATCCTTTGCAGGCCAATTTCGGGCCATAAGATTGGCTTTGGCGTCTTTTGGATTGGCGGAACCACGGATAATTTTGATCACTTCATCAATATTCGCAACAGCCGTTGCAAGACCCACCAAAATATGGGCCCGATCACGAGCTTTCGACAGGTCAAATTTCGTGCGCTTGGCAATGACTTCTTCGCGGAAATTCAGGAAAGCCTCGAGCATTTCCTTGACGGTCATTTTTTCGGGACGACCACCGTTTAGCGCAAGCATATTTGATGAGAAGTTTTGCTGAAGCTGGGAATAACGGAAAAGCTGATTGAGAACCACTTCCGGGACGGCATCACGCTTGAGCTCAATGACGACGCGCATTCCATTGCGATCAGATTCGTCCTGCAAATGGGCGATGCCTTCAACACGCTTATCACGAACAAGTTCGGCGATCTTTTTGATCATATTGGCTTTGTTCACCTGATACGGAATTTCGGTCACAATTATCGCATGGCGATCTTTGCGAATTTCTTCCATATGCGTTCGGGCCCGCATAATGACAGACCCCTTACCTGTGGTGACGCTCGACATGGAACCCGAGCGGCCCATAATAAGACCACCGGTCGGGAAATCCGGTCCCGGAATAAATTCCAGCATGGCCTCATCGGTCATATGGCCATTTTCGAGCAAAGCGATGGCGCCGTTGATGACCTCCCCCAGATTGTGCGTCGGAATATTTGTCGCCATACCAACGGCGATACCGCCGGCGCCATTGACCAATATGTTTGGAAAACGCGCCGGCAGAACAACGGGTTCACTTTCGGACGCATCGTAATTGTCCTGATAAGCTACTGTATTTTTCTCGATATCAGCCAGCAATGAAGCTGCAGGCCTATCCATACGTACTTCTGTATATCGCATGGCGGCCGGACGATCCCCGTCAACGGAACCAAAATTGCCCTGCCCGTCCAGAAGTGGCAGGCTCATGGAGAAGTCCTGCGCCAGGCGAACAAGCGCGTCATAGACGGCGCTGTCACCATGCGGGTGATATTTACCGATAACATCGCCAACGACACGCGCAGACTTTTTATAGGGCTTTTCGCGGGTAAATCCGTTTTCGTGCATGGAGTATAAAATACGTCTGTGCACCGGTTTGAGACCGTCCCTCACGTCAGGAATGGCTCTCGAAACAATTACGCTCATGGCGTAATCCAAATAGGAGCGTTTCATCTCCTCTTCGATAGCTATGGGGGAAATACCCTGTTCCGGGACCCCCGGATTCGGTTCATTTTCCTCGTCTTCAGGGATATCGTTTTCGTCGCTCATCTTGATCTTTCCAAGACAGCGTTGTTCGCGCCTTGATTCGGGGAAGAATTTAGATAATTTCTATCATTATCCCCCCAAAAACTCAATCAAATGGCGTCGAATTCTCGGTTCTTTTAGAGCATTTTTTAATCTGCCGGAAAGTAACGGCAGACAACATTATTGTTTAAGTATCAAGACTTAATCCTGATCGAGGCTTCATTGATTTTACCGCCGATAATTCGGAAGATTTCTTTGAAGCTCTGAGCATTTTCTGCATCGTAAAAATGATCTTTTTTGTCATCCAGCACTTCGTCTCTGCATTTTTCCAAGGCTGCTCTACGACGATCTTGACCGTTTACCGATTGATTGCCGGAACTATTACCAAGATTGGCGCCCTCACCGCAGCGTCTGCGATCATTTTTAGCCTTTTTCGAATCTTTATCTTCAGCCGGGTCGTCCCAGGAGGCGCAGTCCATCAGTAAAAGTTGACCTTGATCAGGGGCCGTGAATGCAATTGCGAAAATTTCAATACCGTCTTCACGCATAGCGAGGCAAGACTGATAGGATTCCTCATCCAAAACAATCGGGTCACCGGCAGTATTCGCGCCGTCAGTCATAAAAATTACGAACTCATCCAAATGCGCAAGATTGAGTGTCGGATCGATCGTTTGACGATAAGATCTGTCACGCAAAATTTGATCATGGGCGTTCTCAAGAGCAACTTTTGTATTGGTCGAACCACCGAAATTCAATCCATTGATAGCTTCGTCGACGTCAACAAATCCCCAAGACATTTCATGTTCCGCCGCAAGGCCACTATTAAACGCAGACATACCGGTTCTGATATACTTGTTTACAAGTTCTTTGTTCTCCAAATTGCCCTCAATAACTTTGAACATTTCGGTTGATGCGTCTTTGAGAGCCGTAAGCTTTACTTGTCCGTCAATTGTCAGACCTCCCATGGACCCCGAGACATCCAATGCAAATGCAATTGTCAAAGGATCCATCGTGTTCGGATATTCCGCCACGCTTCTGGCCCCAACTTCCTTTTCGGACAGTCCCAATGCCTCGCCAAACTCAAGTGATACCATGGTATCGATTTCAACGACAACTTCACCTGTTTCATCGTTAAACGTGATAACCGGCTCACCCACCATTCGAGCAGGTTCCAATTCACTCGCGTTTCGATCGATGAACGCTTGCACTATTTCCATCCGGTCAGCGCGGTCAAACGCTGAAGCACCCGCCAAAGCTGCCGCATCGGAAACAGCAGCCGCCTTTGCGCGGGTGGATGTCATTCGGCTAAAATCATAGGCTACCAGCATCCCGACCAATATGGCGGTTGAGCAGACGGCGAACATAATCGCAAACTGCCCTTCCTCATTTCTGAGGTATTTTCTTAAAAAAGACATATAGCCCGTCCCAATTAAAATTTTCCCACGGGCCTTTTAATAACAAAAGATTAATTTTCGCTTGGGGTTTGCCGTTAACAAAACATTAAATCGACGAGCCATGGCGTTACAATGGCCCCTTGACTTGAAGGCCTATTGGTCTAATCCGCGTTTCAAAGATTATTGGAGCTATTCATGCACGCTTTTCGCTCTCACACATGCGGAGAACTTCGCGGTACAAATTCCGGCGAAACCGTCAAACTTTCCGGTTGGGTACACCGCAAACGTGAGCACGCCAATGCGCTGTTTATCGATTT
>CALJNJ010000083.1 GCA_937981945.1 uncultured Caulobacterales bacterium
GCGATTTCCGGCTCTTGGGAGCACCGCGTAGAAATGTGGGCCTATGTCAGCGACATGATCGCGCGCAATCCAATATTGGGGCATGGCTTTGATGCGTCCCGTACTTTTGACGAAACGTTCGAGTTCAGAAATTTCGGTGAACGGACAAAAGTCTCTCTACATCCCCATAATAACGGTATGCATATTTGGGCGGAAACCGGCGCAATCGGCGCTGCTTTAGCGGCCACAACGCTATTTTTCTTAGGCAGTAAGATTTTATCCGTCAAAGATGCAACGGCCGAATTTTCAATGGCGACCGCCGGATTTTTGGGAGCCGTTTTGGCCATTTCCCTCTTCACTTTTGGAGTTTGGCAGGAATGGTGGTGGGGCGCACTTTTTTTAATCGGTTCGTTTATTCCTTCACTGTTTGTGAACAAAAACTAAATAGTCAATTTCCCCAACTTACATTGGAGCTTTACATTCAGTCGTTCTTCGTGACATAGGACGGCTCCGCTAAAGACGCGAATTTGGGGTTTAACCGTGGACACAAATGTCCTTCAAATGCCACAGACACAGCCGCGCGCGCGCATCAGTGTCATAATGGTCTGCTATATGACAGGGCCTGCCTTGTCAGAAGCGGTGGGGGCTGTGCTGGACGATTCCGATATTTTTGAACTTATTCTGGTTGATAACGGCTCAACCGAAGCCGGTCGTCAATCTATCAATCGTTTGATCGCCAATGATGATCGTGTTCGCCTTCTACAAGGCCAGGGCAATATCGGATTTGCGAAAGGCTGTAATTACGGCGCCACATTCGCAGGCGGTGATGTCTATTTGTTTTTAAACCCTGACGCCGTCATTTCACCCGGTAGCGCGCGCCGTATGGCAGAGTGCGGCCTGACCCAAGACCGGCCCTGGATTGTCGGCGGCCTGTTACGCGATATTGACGGACGGGAGCAAAGAGGCAGTCGCCGGCGTAAGCTTAGCCCGTTAAGTGCTTTTATTACGTTTACCGGCGCCCATCGACTGCCCGGATTGAAATCTATTCATATGGAAAGCGAAGCCTTCCCAAGCGCGCCCGAAGATGTCGATGTGGTCAGCGGTGCATTCATGATGACGTGTCGCCGCTCTTTCCAAGACATTGGCGGATTTGACGAGGGTTATTTCCTGCATGTGGAAGACATTGATATTTGCCGTAAAACCCTGGATATGGGCGGCCGGGTCATTTTCCATCCGAAAGCCAGTGTCATGCATTACGGATCGACCAGTAATGTCCGTCGTCAACGAGTGGAGTTTGAAAAGCTCAAAGGCTTTATCTACTATTTCAAAAAGCACGCCAAAACGGGCCCGGCGAAATTTGTCGCTTATACCTCGATCCCTTTTATGGGCGCCGCCATTATGGGCCGTGCTTGGTATTTGGCGTTACGTCAGGCCTTTAAAGGCGCGTAAAGCCTAGGGCGCGCAGCGCTCGACTTTTATAATCTGAATTTCAACCTCATCGCCTTTGGAATAATTCGTGCCGTCGACTTTCGCGCCCATGACGGGACACAGGCCGGCATCAGAGATTAACTGAACCATAGCGCTTACTGAATAATCACTGTCTTTCTTCACGGCGTCTGACAAAATAATGTCACCTGCCTTAAATCCGCCCATGGGGACTTTGTCGCCCAGTTTTATATCCGTTCCCAGTGCATAAACCAGGCTGGGCTCGGTGAAATGCGGGGAGAATATTCGGCCGTCATTTGTTGGAATTTCAGCCCTGATGCGATCAGCGATTTGCAGATCCGACAAGCGCGGAAAAATGAACTGATAGGTGACCGGGGTCAGAAGAGCGGTCAAGGCAAGCGCCGCGATGACGCCGTGTCGGACCCGCCCTGTCCATGCTAAAACCACAGCCGCAAAAGCAATCAAAATAAAGCCGGGACTAATCCAGAATAGAGGCGAAGCTTCGCCGGCCAATCGTCCGTCCGCCGCAAATATGGCGCCCGTTAACAGCAGGGCGATAATCAGAAACAGTACTGAGCCTATTCTGAAGCTTTTCTTCAGCACATCTTGGGACAAGACTAAAAAGCTCCCGGCGGCCATGATCGCTAAAGCCGGGTAAAGGGGGAGCGGGTAGTTCGGCAGTTTTGTCGGTACCAGTTCCAGAATGAGCCAAAACGGCAAAGCCCAACACAAAAGCAATCGCACGGAATTTCGCAAATCTTCATCGCCCGAATTTTTACGCGCGGCTTTAAACGCGAAAACCAAACCGGGGACCAAGAGCAATATTCCGGGCCAAAAGAAAATCGGGAGTGTGAGTAAATAATAGCCCGGGAGCGCGCCGTGCTTTTCTTGGCCGCCGGCGATTTTCGGCGCCAAATCTCCGCCGATCGCTTCGCGAAAAAATGCCCCGTCGGTTTCAAATCCGATGGCGATGGCCCAAGGGACGACGATTAAAAGCGCTATGATGATCCCGGGGATATGAATAAGATTGCGCAACCAGCGCAGTTCTTTTTGCCAAATCAAAAAAGATATAACGGTCACCAAAATGATACCGGGGGTGATTGGGCCTTTGATCATAACAGCCGCCCCTAAGGCGATCCAAAAGATCAATGCCGTTAGCGGTTTATCGCCTTTTTGCAGCCTGAGAAGCGCCGCCAGACAAAGCGCGGAAAACCCGCAAAGCATGGCGTCGGTTTTGGCAATATGGGCTTCGAAAGTCATCAAAAGCGTGGTCGCCAGGATGGCGCCGCTCCAAAACGCGCCGCGCCGCCCAAGGACGGCCAGCGCGCCCCAATATGTGGACAGAACCGCCAATAAAGCGCCCAGAACGGAGACTAATCTGTGGGTCCAAATTTTTCGCTCACCCGGTTCTGTGAAGGCTTTCACAAAGGCTGATTGCATCCAATAAATCCCAGCCGGTTTTTTGTTCCGGGCGCGATCTTGAAATTTGATATTCAAGTAATCGCCGCTTTCAACCATCTGAACGGTGGCCTGAACATATCGCGCTTCGTCTCGGTCAATAACCTGCATGGAGGCAATGCCGGGTAAGCTCATCCAAAGAGTAATGAGGACAAGAATAGCGGCGTAAAATCCGTGAGACTTTCGGGTTTGAGGACTCCCTGACATAGGCGCTCTATAGGGGAATTTGTAACAGATGTTGAGCTTTATTCTATGAAACCAATTGTTGTTTCGATCAAAGCGCCGTGCCATTAGACAATTCAGTCAGAAAAAGGCGCTCATGGCCCAAACTCCCGAAATAAGTGTCGTCGTTCCGGTCTATAATGAAGCGGAAAACGTCGAGAAACTGGTCCGCGAAATCCATGCGGCGCTGGAAGGGACGGCTTTTGAAATGAACTTCGTCAATGATTGCAGCACGGATGACACACTCAAAGTCCTTCAAGAGTTGAAAACAGAATTTCCCAATCTCAGAGCTCTTTCGCATCGCAAAAATGCCGGGCAGTCGCGGGCGGTCAGAACCGGAATTTTGGCGGCGAAAGCCCCGATTATCGCCACGCTTGACGGCGACGGTCAAAATGATCCGGCCGATATCCCGGCGCTGTTTGCACAGTTCACACGGAAAGACGCCCCTGAAAATTTGGGATTGGTCGGCGGCCGCCGCGCCAAGCGTAAGGACAGCTGGGCCAAGAAAGTCGGCTCCCGATTCGGCAATGGGGTTCGCAAAATGCTTTTAAAAGATAACGCCGATGATACCGGATGCGGCCTAAAGGTGTTTTCCAGAGAAGCGTTTTTGCTCCTCCCGTATTTTGATCATATCCACCGCTATATTCCGGCGCTTATGCTGCGCGAAGGCTATGCCACTGAATTTTGCGATGTTAATCACCGCCACAGGGAATTTGGCGTCTCAAAATATACAAATTTTGGCCGTTTGATCGTCTCAATATCTGATCTGAGAGGGGTTATGTGGCTGAATAAGCGATCCCGAAACCCCGAAGGATGGGACGAATCCTAATCAGTTTCGGGTCATTTTGTTAACCCTTTACAAGCCTTATTTTAATAGAATTCCTTAAGTATAGTTTTACTCAAGGGTCGGCCATGCGCTTATTTACGGTGTTTCCGCTACTGATAATTCCCGTTGCGATTTATAATATAATCGCGATTTCGGGCAAAGAATTCGCCACAACCGCCTATGTCAGAGGGCGTATGGATGAAGATTTCATCTCTGTTCCCATGGCATCGGAAGCTGTTTGGAATGTAACGCCGGGCCATGCTTTGGTCGCCGTTACAATTTTGCTGCTTTTCTTTGAACTTCTGAAATCAACGGGATTTGGACGGGCGGCCATTATGAACCATGCCTTTTCCATGGTTCTGTTTATCGTTTGCCTGGTTGAGTTTCTGATGTTTCCGGCTTTTGCCACATCCGTCTTCTTCCTGATTATGATGATGTGTCTTTTGGACGTCATGGCCGGATTTATGGTCACGATCGCCAGCGCCCGCCGAGACTTTGGTGTTGCCGAAGGATTTGTAGACTAGACCATGGCGGGGCAAAAATCATCCGGCCGGACCTTATTTCCCTTTGGAACGTCCGAACCGCCGGCGGATCACTTACAAGCAGTTTTCTCAATCCTGCGCGCAGCGCCCTTTACCCTGCGCGGTCCTGTCCATAATCGTATTGTAAACTGGACCAATCCCGGATTGGCGATCAGGCTGCTCGGTTGCGATACGGCAGGTTTACCCGCAACGGAGGAAGGGCTCAGCGCGCTACACCCGTCAATGGCGCAGAAACGGACCGCCGCCTTGTCCGAGCTGACCTATGACGGCGCGCGCTATGCTTTTGACTATGAAATTGGCGACAAAATTATCTGTGAGGCCGGCGAGCGCCTAAAAGGAGACCAAGCAATTCCGACGCTGGTTTCTGCGGTCCTTAGCGATGTTACCCAAGACCGGCAAACGCGGGAGCAAATCGCCAATGAGCTGCAATATGATCGGATCACAGGTCTTCTGAGTGACAGATTCTTTGACGAATTATCCAACAATTTATCGGCGCAAAACAGCACCGCACAGCTTATCAGAATTCGGATTTCCAATATTGAGGAAATTCTGGCGGAATATGGCGGCCAAGCCAAAGATTAT
>CALJNJ010000084.1 GCA_937981945.1 uncultured Caulobacterales bacterium
GCTAATCCTTTGGGCGCAGTTCAAATGGGACTCATTTACGTCAACCCGCAAGGGCCCAACGGAAATCCGGATCCGGTCGCGTCCGGCCGGGATATTCGCGACACATTCGGCCGCATGGCGATGAATGACGAGGAAACAGTCGCTCTTGTGGCCGGCGGTCATACATTTGGTAAAGCGCACGGCGCCGGTGATGACGCTCAAGTCGGCGTCGAGCCTGAAGGGGCTGATATTTCCGCCCAAGGCTTTGGCTGGCACAATACGCAAGGAAACGGCAAAGGCGTCAATACGATCACTTCCGGTATTGAAGGGCCGTGGACGGCAAACCCAATTCAATGGGATAATGGCTATTTTGATGCTCTGTTCGGCAATGAATGGGAATTATCCAAGAGTCCGGCCGGCGCTCACCAATGGCAGCCGAAAAACGCTGACGCGGACAAAGCGCCGCAAGTTGACGGCAACGGTTCTGTTCCTTTGATGATGACAACGGCTGATATGGCCCTGCGGTTTGATCCGATTTATGAACCTATCTCTCGCAGATTCCATGAAAACCCCGATCAGTTCGCGGATGCATTTGCACGGGCTTGGTACAAGCTTACGCACCGCGATATGGGTCCACATGCCCGCTGTATGGGCCCTGAAGTTCCGGCGGCTCAATTGTGGCAGGATCCTGTGCCTGAGGTTGATCACAAGCTGATCACTAAGAGCGATATTAAAGCCCTTAAGAAGAAGATCATGGATTCCGGTCTGTCGGTTACGGATCTGGTCAGCGCCGCTTGGGCCTCAGCTTCCACATACCGGGGTTCGGATATGCGCGGCGGTGCCAATGGTGCCCGTATTCGCTTGGCGCCTCAGAAGGACTGGGCCGCCAATGACGGCGTCATGGGCACAATCGGTAAGCTGGAAGATATCCAAACTCAGTTTAATAAGTCGCTTTCGGGCGGTAAGAAAGTCTCCTTGGCTGATACGATTGTATTGGCCGGCTCAGCGGCCGTCGAAGCCGGTGCCTTGGCGGCGGGTTATCAAATCGAATGTCCGTTTACGCCGGGCCGAACGGATGCAACGCAGGCTCAGACTGACGAAGAGTCTTTCGCCGTTCTGGAACCTCACGCGGACGGCTTCAGGAATTTCCTGAAAATCGGTCACAAAGTGAACGCCGAAGAGTTACTGGTCGATAAGGCTCAATTGCTCGGTCTGACAGCTCCTGAAATGACTGTCATGGTCGGCGGTCTTCGAGCCTTAGGCGTCAGTCACAGCGGCGCCGGTGTCTTCACGGACCGCCCGGGCACGCTCAGCAATGACTTCTTTGTCAATTTGCTGGATATGAGCACTGAGTGGACTTCAAGTTCCGATGACGACAACTTCTTTGAAGGTAAAGATCGCGCGACAGGAAAGCCCCGCTGGACGGGTAGCCGCGTCGATTTGGTTTTCGGATCCAACTCCCAGCTTCGAGCTTTGGCAGAAGTTTACGGCTCAGGTGACGGAGAGCAGGATTTTGTCGAACATTTTGTCGGTACTTTCGCAAAAGTAATGGAAGCTGACCGATTTGACCTCGACTCCGGCTCTGCTTAAGGTTAACGTCACTTATTGCTTCGTAAGCGCGGGTTCTCGGATCCGCGCTTTTTTTGTGCTTTTAGCAAAAAATTCTATTGGCAAGGCGCTCTGATAGGCTAATAGGCAGGCCTTACCTTTTTTGACCCTGATAAGAGAGAAAAATGGCCTATCGTTCCGACACAGTTACCAAAGGCAGCCTTGCCGCCGCCTCCAGAGCTCTTTTGCAGGCTGGCGGTGTCAAGAATTCTGATTTCGGTAAGCCCTTAATCGCTGTGGCCAATTCCTTCACGGAATTTGTGCCGGGTCATGTGCACTTAAACGGCGTCGGCCGCATGGTTTCAGAGGCTATTTGGGAAGCCGGAGGAATCGCCCGAGAGTTTAATACCATCGCCGTTGATGACGGGATCGCTATGGGCCATGACGGCATGCTGTATTCGCTGCCCAGCCGTGAGCTGATCGCAGATTCTATCGAATATATGGTCAACGCCCACTGCGCTGATGCGATGATCTGCATTTCAAATTGCGATAAAATTACGCCCGGCATGATGATCGCCGCCATGCGTCTGAACATACCGACCATATTTGTGTCAGGCGGCCCCATGGAAGCCGGCCGGATCAAAGTCGGCGGAGAAACCCGCCGCATGGATCTGACCGACGCATTTGTCACCATGACGGACCCGAACCATTTGGGCGCAAAAGCTCAAGAAGTGGAAAGCAATGCCTGTCCCACTTGCGGGTCTTGTTCGGGCATGTTTACGGCTAATTCCATGAATTGTTTGGCGGAAGCCTTAGGATTGGCTTTGCCGGGTAACGGATCTCTTTTAGCCACCCATATGGGCCGTAAGGATTTGTTTGTGCGCGCAGCCAAGCAAATCGTGGATATGACTAAGGATCACTATAAGGGCGGCAATGAAAAGGTTCTCCCGCGCAGTATCGCAACCCGTGAGGCCTTCATGAACGCCATGACCATGGATATCGCTATGGGCGGCTCAACGAATACAATCCTGCATTTGCTGGCAATTGCCTATGAGGCAGAGGTCGACTTTACGATGGAAGACATAGACGCTTTATCTCGGCAGGTGCCATATCTTTGTAAAGTCGCGCCGGCGACCAATGATTATTTTATGGAAGATGTCCACCGCGCCGGCGGCGTCATCGCGATTTTGGGCGAACTCGACCGGGCAGGCCTTTTGAACACGGACGTCAATCATCTTGCCGCCATGAAGGGTAATATGGGCGATGTGCTATCCCATTGGGATATTATGCAGACCAATGATGCGGCCATTATGGATTACTACAGCGCCGACGCGTCGGGGATTACCGGGGCCCAAGCCTATTCCCACGACACTAAGGGTGAGCTGGATAAAGACCGAATTGGCGGCTGTTTGCGAAATCTGGAAAATGCCCACAGTCAAGAAGGCGGCCTGGCAGTTCTTTTCGGCAATTTGGCGGAAAAGGGCTGCATTGTAAAAACCGGCGCCGTCCAAGAGCATATGCTGACCTTTGAAGGTCGGGCCCGAGTGTTTGACAGTCAGGATACGGCCATCAAAGCCATTGGGTCGCGCCAAATTGAAAAGGGGGACGTTGTTGTCATCCGGTATGAGGGGCCAAAAGGCGGACCCGGCATGCAGGAAATGTTGACACCCACTTCTATGCTCAAGGGCATGCAGCTGGATAAACATTGCGCGCTCATTACAGACGGCCGCTTTTCAGGCGGCACATCAGGGTTATCGATCGGCCATTGTTCACCCGAGGCCGCGGCCGGTGGTGGTATCGCGCTTATCGAAGAGGGCGATATTATCAAAATCGACATTCCCAACCGCTCTATGAACCTTGATGTGTCTGATGACGTCCTCGCTAAGCGCCGCGCCGCCATCGAAGCCGGCGCCGGATATAAACCGGCCGAAATCCGTACGCGAAAAATAACCACTGCACTCAGAGCCTATGCAGGCTACGCGGCCAGCGCCGATCAGGGAGGTGTTCGGATATTACCCGACTAGCGAAATATCTATGTCCGGTTGTCGCCGTAATTCTGTCGGCCTGCACGCAGGACCCGGCCGCGGAAAAAGTAAAGACCTGCACCAAACTATCTGAAAACATTGTGAAAATTTCAGGCGGGATGTTCCAAATGGGGAGCGACAAGACCTACCCCGAAGAAGGGCCGTCACGCGAAATTACGGTCAAAAGTTTTGATATAAACGCCGCGGAAATCACAAACGCGCAATTTTCAAAATTCGTGGAAGAAACCGGATATGTGACCGACGCTGAGAAACCGCAGGAAGGTTTTGGCGCGCCGGGCGGAGCCGTTTTTGCCATGCCGAGCTCCGGAAATCCCAATGGTTGGCACTTCAAGGAAGGGGCGAATTGGCGATCCCCGGAAGGCGGCGAAAGCACGATTAAGGGTTTTGACTCGGACCCGGTGGTTCAAGTTACGCTTAATGATGCGCGCGCTTACGCGATTTGGGCGGGCCGCCGGCTTCCGACTGAGGCCGAATGGGAATATGCGGCTCGCGGTGGCAGCACCGGCCTGTATGTTTGGGGTGATGAGAAGTCGCCCGGCGGCGTCGAAAAAGCCAATCATTGGCAGGGCGCCTTTCCGTATAAGAATACGGTCACTGACGGTTATGCGGGACGATCACCTATTGGCTGTTTTGAGCCCAATGGTTTCGGGCTTTACGATATGATCGGCAATGTTTGGGAGCTGACGGACACGCCGTATCAGGACGGATTGGAAGAGCCGGTCTATACGATCAAAGGCGGCTCCTTTCTTTGTGCCGACAATTATTGTCGCCGCTACCGCGCGCCCGCCCGCCAGCCTCAGGAAGCCGGTCTGTCCACCAATCATATCGGATTTCGGACGGTTAAAGATATTGCAGACTGATTTGTTGTGCGCACCTGTCTGTTTTACTTGCCTGAAACCTCAGAATTTCTGTAAACTGCCTCTATGACCGACAAAAAATCAGAAAAGCAAAAACGTGAAGAACGTTTGGCTCAAAATCTGCGGGATAATCTGCGCCGGCGCAAAGCGGCCGTGCGGAAAACCAAGTCCAAAGATAAAGGTGACACTGCCCCTGAATCGTCATAGTGATGACAAAATTTTTCTTCAATCCGTGATTGGAAAGTCACCTTAACGGATCAAATTTATGGACAGTATAGTCATCGAAGGGGGACACCCCCTAAACGGCGAAATTCAAATTAGCGGTGCTAAAAATTCAGCGATTAAACTGCAGGCGGTTTGTCTTTTAACCGACAAGAAAATCGTTCTGAAAAACATGCCGCGCCTGCGCGATACCCGGTTTATGGGACAGCTCCTGGCCCATATGGGCGTTGAGGTCGAAGAAGGCCCGGGGCCGCAAATGAGCCTCCACGCCAAATCCTTGTCGTCGACAACGGCCCCATATGATTTGGTGCGCAAAATGCGGGCGACATTTAATGTATTAGGCCCGCTGCTTGCCCGAACGGGAAAAGCCAAAGTTTCCTTGCCGGGGGGCTGCGCCATCGGTGCGCGGCCGGTCGATTTACATTTAAAAGCCATTGAGGCTTTGGGCGCGCATATCACTTTGGATGAAGGCTACGTTATTGCCGATGCCAAGGACGGCCTGCGGGGCGCTGAGATTACGTTTCCCTTTATCAGCGTTGGCGCGACTGAGCATTCGATCCTGACAGCCGTTCTGGCCAAGGGAACGACGGTCTTGTCCAATGTGGCGCGGGAACCCGAAATTGTTGACCTGGCGGAATGTCTGAACGCTATGGGCGCTAAGATATCCGGAGCAGGGCGTTCGGAGATTGAAATTGAGGGGGTCAAATCCCTGGGCGGTGTTACCCATAATGTTGTGCCGGACCGCATAGAGGCCGGAACATACGCGCTGGCCGCGGCAACGGCCGGCGGCAAAGTTACCCTGACAAATCTGCGCCATGATCATCTCGGGTCCTTATGGCCGTTAATTGCGCAGGCAGGGGCCAATGTGGAGCTCAAGAAAGACAGAGTGATCATCTCAAGAAATGGAGATGGCCTCAGAGCTGTCGACATGGAAACGCAGGCCTATCCGGGGTTCCCAACAGATCTGCAGGCCCAATTTATGGCCATGATGACCTTGGCTGACGGGGTTTCCATTATTCGGGAAAATATCTTTGAAAACCGTTTCATGCATTGTCCCGAGCTCAGCCGAATGGGCGCTAATATTACGGTTACCGGCCGGGAAGCCATTGTTCGCGGGGTCAAATCCCTGCGCGGCGCGCCGGTAATGGCCACGGATCTTCGTGCGTCTGCCTCATTGATTAATGCCGGTCTGGCAGCTAAAGGCTCGACCACAGTCGGCCGCGTCTATCATCTGGACCGCGGTTTCGAACATATAGAAATAAAACTCGGCCAATGCGGGGCCAAGATAAAACGGGTAAGTGAATGACACAGGCGTTAAAACTCAGAGCGGAAAGCCGGGATGATTTGGTCGTCATCTCATCTGCACTTCAGGACGCAATTCTGAAGGTCGGCGAGATCCGCTATGACGGAAAAGGCCGGTATTTGTCATTGCGCCTGTCGCGCTTTCGCTACGAAGATGATACCGCCAATGAACGCATTCAAACCGGTCTTCGCATCGATTCCGTCTTGGGCGTTAAAAGCCGCGGTATAGACCGGGCTGACCCGGAAGCTTACGCCGTTTTACTATCCGCGATTTTTGACAACAAAGATACGATATCCGCCGAAGATCCCGGCGGGGTCATCCGACTTGTTTTTGCCGGCGGCGGCGAAATTGATGTTCAGGTCGAATGTGTTGATGTCACGTTGGCGGATATCTCTGAGGCTCGCAAGACTGATAAACTCCCCATCCATTACGACGGCTAAATTGTGGAAGTTGAAGGCGACCACTATATTGTTGAGATAAATCTCGACGAAGACAGCCTCCCGGCCACCTCACAGGAAATGCTGCATGAGCGCCGCGTCGCCATATTTGATCTTTTAGAAGAAAACGAATTCAGGCCGCTGGAGAGCGAAGCCGGGCCCTATGTCGTCAATATTGCTTTGCAGGACGGTGCC
>CALJNJ010000085.1 GCA_937981945.1 uncultured Caulobacterales bacterium
CCATGGCGAATTGAATGGTCGGCGACAAATCAAGAGCCCCGTCACCATCCAAGTCACAAGGGAATTGCATCTCGACAATCACGTCACTTGCGGTAACGGAACTGTAATCGCCGTGATCGGCCTCGCCGTCCAAATCGACGAAATCGTTAGCGCCGCCGGTGCGGATATCGGAAAAGAAGTCATGGACAACAACTTCATTATTATAGACCACACCCAATATCAGGTCATAACGGCTATTGGCGTTTTGCGTGTAGGTAATGTTGTATTCCACGGTCGCAATATCAGTCGGCAAAGTACATTGCTGCACCAAAGCCAAAGTATTCGTGGCCACGGCCGAAATATTGGCATCATTGGCGGTACAGCTGGGCTCCGTATAGGGCACGGGCGCTAATTGTGCAGAGGCCGTATGAACAGCCACAACGCTGGAAACGATCAAAGCCGCGACGGCGGTCCGAAACCGGGATATGTAGGTCGTTCGTCGATTGGATTCGCGGTTATCGGCGATCGGAAATTTCTTTTCCAATTCGTCGGTCAATGTTTTCAGAACTGCATCAGGGCGCGTATGCATTATTTCCACCAATTATTAATTATGGTGAGAAACTACCGGGCCGCTCATAAGGTCACGGTAACAAACATGGTGAAAAACCGGTTAATCAGGCCCGGCTTGTTAAACGCTCTTTCATACCTGTTACCCGATCTTAAGACAGGGACCCCCGAATTTAAGACTCGGTAAACCACAACGAAGATTTTATGAAAATTTGCGTTAAATTCCGTATACGGAGGTTAATGGAGTGAAAACATAATTTCGGGCCGGATTAACCGGGATTCGATGGGTTTTTTATTCCCGCGACCACGGAAACCGGGCTATGCAAATACTATGAATCCCGACGCCATAAATCGTTATGCCAGACATTTAGTTTTAAAAGAAATCGGCGGACCCGGTCAGCGGGCCCTGCTGGCGTCCCGGATTGTCATTGTCGGCGCGGGCGGGCTGGGCGGACCGGCCGGGCTTTATCTGGCGGCGGCCGGGGTCGGACATATCACAATTATAGATGATGATGTGGTCGAGGCGTCCAATCTGCAGCGCCAGGTGCAATTTGTTCACACGGATATCGGGATGGAAAAATCAGCGGCGCTGAGCGATACCTTAAAAGAGCTAAATCCCGACATAGATATTCGCCGAAAAAACATACGCCTGACCGCGGACAATGCCGGGGAGTTACTATCGGGATATGACGTGATTTTGGACGGCACTGACAGTTTCGAAACCCGGTTTCATATTAATGACGCCTCGCGCAAAACCAAAACGCCGCTGATCTCCGGCGCGCTCGGCCGGTTTGACGGACAAGTGGGGATTTTCAATTTAAATGAAACTGACCCCTGTTATCGGTGTTTGGTCCCGGAAATTCCGCCCAATGCGGAAACCTGTTCAGAAGTGGGCGTGGTCGGGGCTATGGCCGGCGTGGTCGGGTCTGTGATGGCTTTGGAGACAATCAAATTGATCACAGGCGCGGGAGACAGCTTGGCCGGCAGGCTCTGGGTTTATGACGGGCTTCGGGCCGAAAGCCGCACGGTGCGGCTGTCAAAAGACCCTAAATGCCCGGCTTGCGGTTCTAAAACGTAACGCCGATCGCGTTGGCTTGGCGCCATTTCACCGTACAGGGAACCGTAATCCCGTCATGGACAATATGCAGATTAAACTGCTCCGGCAGCCCTTCGGACAGGGCCACGCTGATGGTCGCGCCATAAGCCGACACGTTTTTCAGAACGGCGTCATAGACAGACTTTCCGTCATTAAATAGAATTTTCGCGTGTTTGAAACTTCGCGTGCGCGCCCTCGCCCGTCGTTCCGTCTCAGGTTTTATCAGTGAAACTGACATTTTTGTCTCCATTTGGTTCAATAAACCTGTTGAGGGAATAATATTGCAATATTCGCGCCAAACGATTTTTCCTGCCATTTTCATGCAGTTTAACCGCGCATTAACCAAATGCGGGCGCTATACTGTCCTTATCTGAGACTCGAGGCCGATATGCGTACACTGGGAAAAATACTACTGCCCCTCATCTTTGCCCTGCCCGTGACGGCGGCGGCGAGCCCGAAACTACAGGGCAGTTACGGCGATTGGACCGCCTATAGCCGCTATGACGGTTCCCAGCGCATTTGCTATGTTTTGTCCAAGGCCAAGACCAAAACCCCCACAAATGTCCGCCATGGTGACATTTTATTTCTGGTCGCGAGCTGGAAATCAGGGGCCGCCACTCAGCAGCCCAGCTTTATGGCGGATTTCTCCCTGAGCAAAAGCTCAACGCCCATTGCCAAAGTGGGTAAAACGGAATTCCCCATGTATGTGTCGCAAAATGAAAGTTTCATCGCCGAAAATGCCGACGAACAATCTTTGCTGCGGGAAATGCGCGCCGGATCGACCATGAAAGTCAGCGCCGTGTCAGGGCGCGGCACGCGGGTGAATTACACATTTTCCTTAAACGGTATCTCCGCCGCCTTGGATAAAGCCGCCGAATCCTGCCGCTAAGCTATATTGGCAAGTTTGACCGCCCGTGATATGGGGCGCGCCATGTCTACCACCCTAATCGATAAGACGCCTATTGCGGCAGAAGAGAAAGTTCGTCTGCCCGGTCTTTCGCGCGCGCAGATCAAAGCCCATTTGGCCGAGATCGGCGTTGAGTCCAAAAAGCTCAATATGCGGACATCGCAGATTTTTCAGTGGATCTATAATTTCGGCGTGACCGATTGGGATGATATGAAAAATGTCGCCAAGCCCCTTCGGGCCAAGCTGGCCGAGCATTTTTCCCTGTCCCGTCCCGA
>CALJNJ010000086.1 GCA_937981945.1 uncultured Caulobacterales bacterium
AGGACCGGTTTCTGAATGAGCGATCTGATGAAGCGGATGTAAACACCCATGGCGCCGGTCACTTTTGACGGATCGCCTTCAGCGCCTGACAGCGCTTTTAGGTTTTCAGTAGGTTTTGATATAGTCCGCGGACCGATCAGAGACCCCATGGTCGGCAGAAAAATCAGGGCCATAAACATGGACGCGGTCAAAACATAAATCATAGTCAAAGGCAGGAATGACATGAACTTTCCGGTAACCTCGTCCCAAAACAAAAGAGGGACAAAGGCAACCAATGTCGTCGCCGTCGATGAAATAATGGGCCAAAACATTCTTTCACCGGCGATCTGAAAGGCCTCTTTTCTCGGGAGGCCTTCGGCAAGTTTTCGGTCCGCATATTCAATAATAACAATAGCGGCATCGACCAAAACGCCTACCGACAAAATGAGCCCGAACATGATCATCATGTTGATCGGCTGCGCTTGAATATAAAACATGAACAAGGCCATCAGGAAACTGGCCGGGATAGCCCATCCGACAAACAAAGCAGAGCGTAATCCAAGGGCGGCAATACAAACGATAAAGACCAAAATCACCGCATTGAGGATGGATGAAAACAACGACTCCATCATCTCCTTGATGTAATTGGTTTTGTCTTGGCTATAGGCCACATTAATCGTGGCGGGCCAATCGGGCGCTGCTTCTATCTCGGATACTTTTGCACGGACCTTTTTGATTGTGTCGACGATGTTTTCGCCGGTTCGTTTTGAGAGCTCAATGGAAACGGAAGATTGGCCGTTAAACCGGGCGTATGAATCCACGTCTTTATAGCCGCGTCTGACTTGAGCTATGTCGGCAATTCGAACAACACCGCCGGTTCCGTCACTGCGAATAACCAGATCGCTGAGATCTTTCGTGGTTTCGATGAGTCCCGGGAGTTTAACATTAAACCTGCCTGTATCCGATTCCAGAGCTCCTGCAGTAATCAGAGCGTTATTGCGCGCAATCGTGGCCGCGATTTCTTCAAATGTGATATTCGCGCTTTCCATCAGAGAAGGGTCCAGAACTGCCTCTAAGACGTCTTCGCGCTCGCCGGTAATTTTGGCTTCAAGAACTTCCGGAATACCTTCAAGTTCCTTTTGAATGTGCTTTGCACGTTTTTGAAGTTCACGTTCAGGCGCGTCGCCAAATAAATTGACCACAATGATCGGGAAGGTGGACATATTGAGCTCTTGAACAATGGGCTCATTGGCTTCGGCAGGGAATTCGGCTCTGGCTCGGTCGACTTTCTCAATAACGTCCGACATCGCCAGGTCCTGATCAAAGGAAGCGTTAAATTCCAAAATCATATAGCCAACAGAGGCGGCGGCTACGCCATCCATTTGTTTCAATCCTTCAACAGATTTCAGCTCTGTTTCCAAAGGCTTGATCAAAAGACGTTCACTATCCTCGGGCGAAACACCCGGAAGGACAACGCGGACATTGATAACCGGGACGGGGATGTCGGGCTCGGCGTCGATTGACAACCGGGACATTGCTATAAATCCGCCCAAAACGATAAAGATCATGATCCCAATGGTCATGCGCCAATTTTCAATAGCGAATCCGACTATTCTGGTCATTGAAGCGACTCATCGGTCGGCGTCGTTTTGGTTCCGACAGCGACGTAATCCTGACCTTTAACAATGATACGGGTTGTGTCGGGCAAGCCCGTCACCCAAACACCGTCACCGGTTTCATCGACGGTGATTGTCTGCGCAAAACGGACTGTTTCGCTGCTGTCTAAATATTTGACACCGACAATACCATTATCGTTGATGGCCATGATGTGGGCAGGAATGAGATGAGCCGGCGCCGGTTTTCCTTGGAATTTAACGGTCGCCGATACACCGGCCTTTAGGGACAGATCCTTATTTGAAACAGCGATTTCTGCTTTAAATGTTCGGGTAGACGGGTTCGCGCGGCTTTCGACAAATTTAACAATACCTGTGACGGTTTCGCCGGTCGCCAGTTTAATTTCAGCGCTTTGGCCCTTTTTGACCAACGCTAATTGTGTTTCCGTTAAATCAATTGTGACAATCAGAGGGTCCAGTTCGATCAATAATCCGCAAGGCTGCCCGGGTGCCAAATAGTCTCCGACCTCAGCCATGTTCTTGTCGTAAATTCCTGTAAACGGAGCCCGCAAATTTATGTTTCCGAGTTCAATTTCCGCCTGTTTGACGGAGGCTTTGGCCGCGTCCAGTGCGGCTTGGGCCGTCAGAGCCTGGGTTTCAGACGCGAAGCCGCGCTCCACTAATTTGGCGGCGGCCTGATATTCCAATTCGCGCGTCCGCAATAAGGCCTTGGCCTGGTCCACATTGGCCTGCCTGGCATTTACATCTTGCCGGCAAACAATTGTTCCTTTTCGGACACGGCTGCCTTCGGCGATAGGGGTAGAAACAATTGGTCCCGGTGTCTCGGCTTTCACGGTCACTTCGCGCGCCGCCTCCGTTCGTCCGAATAAATCAATAGCCGCTGCGTGAGGTTCGGATGATATTTGGCGCGTGACGACGGATGGCAATACGGTTTCAGCCGTTTCGGCAGGGTTTGAGACAGCTATATTGTCGTCATCGGCGTCGACATTATTCACCCAAAACCATCCGGCAATCAGCAGGACGGCAATCAGAGCAATGATCTGGGATCGATTTATTTTCATGTCCGCCAATCCGGGATTAAATTTATCTTTGTACCTTACGCAGGCTGCACGGGGTTGCAATTGATAATTCTGCAATTCAAATCGTCATATTTGCATAATTGCGTATCTTTTCGTTCGCCTATAGTAAGGCCGCAATGACACAAATTATCGACTATTCAAAAACTGATACGTTCAAGCCGCCTTATTGGATGCGTCCGACCATGGTGCAAACGATTTTGGCCAGTCGGCGGTTTCGAAAAAAACCGGCCATCCACATCCAAGAACAAGCTGAAACCATGATTTTGGAATGCTCGGACGGCGTGCGGCTGAAAGCTTCCTATACGCCTCATCCCAATTCAAAAGGCGTTTTTATTATTTTCCACGGTTGGGAGGGCAGTCAGGACTCCGCTTATGTTTTGTCCTCAAGTCGATTTGTATATGAGCAGGGTTACTCGGTTTTTCGCCTGAATTACCGGGATCACGGCGATACACACGCGCTGAATGAAGGGCTTTTTAATTCGGTATTGTTTCAGGAAGTTTGGGACGGGGCTGCGGAAGGCGCAGCCCTTGAAACGGATAAGCCGGCCTTTATTGTAGGTTTCTCCCTGGGCGGAAATTTTGCCCTCAGAGTTGCCAGAGTGCAAAAAGTAACGCCCATTAAAAATTTGGCGCATATTTTCGCAATCAGCCCTGTCATTGACCCGGTCGCGTCAGCGCCAATGGTCGATCAAAATATTTTGATTAAGCGCTATTTTTATAACAAATGGACCACTAGTTTGAGGAAAAAGGAGGCGGCTTTTCCGGGGCTCTATGACTTCTCACCGGTTTATCAGCATAAAACGGTCATGGACATGACCGATGCGTTTCTGAGCGGATGGTCGGACTATAATACTCGCGATGAATATTTTTCTTCTTACGGCATTGAAAAGGATGATCTGGCGGACTGTGAAGTGCGTACAAGTATCATCATGGGAAAAGATGATCCTGTTCTGCGCGCTGACGATTTATATGACTTGAATTTAAGTTCTTGTATCAGCCCGATTATGCTGAAATATGGAGGGCATAACGGGTTCTTCGGCACTGTTCACGGGCCCACATGGTATGATGAATATATCGCAGAAATTTTGAGGACTGAACATTGATGACTTTTGTTAAAATCGTTGTAGCCGCAATCGTTATAATTTGCGTTTTGTTTTTCTTCCTTGGACTGAAATCGCAAAAAGGATCGCCGATCGGTCTTGAAAACGGCAGATTGGCGGAATGCCCGTCATCTCCGAATTGCGTTTGCAGCGAAGAGGGCGGACAACCCGAACGATTTGTCCAACCGGTTACCGGTACTTTGGAACAAGCCAAAGCAGCCGTTACATCCTTAGGGGGCGTCATTACGTCTGATAGCGATGAATATGTCTCGGCGACTTTCATGTCTTCTGTTTTTAAATTTGTCGATGACGTAGAGTTTCGGCCCGGCGCGGACGGGCAGCTTCATATTCGATCAGCGTCCAGAGTCGGATATTCCGACCGTGGCGTAAATCAAAAGCGGGTCGCGGCCATCAAGTCTCACATCAACGATAACCGATAGGATATTTTGTGACTAAAAAAGTTGACCACGCGCGTATTAAATCGCTCGTTACCGAATTGCTCGAGGCTTTAGGCGAAGATCCAAATCGAGAGGGTTTGCTCGAAACCCCTCGGCGTATTGCAAATTTTTGGCAAGAATTTGTCGAATATGAGCCCGGAAAACTGGACACGACCTTCTCGGCTGTTTCTCACAATCAAATGGTTTGCGTGACGGGCATGCGGGTTTGGTCAATGTGCGAGCACCATATGCTGCCGTTTTGGTGTGATATTTCCATCGGTTATATCGCCAATGATAAGGTTCTCGGATTGTCGAAATTCGCCAGAATTGCTCATAAACACGCTCACAAACTGACGCTTCAGGAACAATTAGTCTCCGATATAAGCGATGAATTAGTCACTATTTTGGGAACTGAAGATGTTGCCGTTATGGCCAAAGGTGAGCATTTGTGTATGACCATGCGCGGTATTCGCACGCCTCACAGAATGATTTCCAGCGCCCTAAACGGCCAGTTTCACAATACAGAACAGCGCACGGAATTTTTACGCCTGATTGACAATTGACCTCTTCACGATAATTTGTTCTATATATAGAACGATTGTTTCAATTATAGTATTGCAATAGGCAAGCTGACTTCCTACATGCACTGCGAATTAACGTGAGTAATTAAATGTCCAATGCACCAACGGCAGAAAAAGTTATTTCAGTCGAACATTTTACGGATCGACTTTTTTCATTTTCTATCACACGCCCGCCGGCTTTTCGATTTCGTTCGGGCGAATTTGTGATGATCGGTTTGCATCCTGAAGGGGCCAAAAAACCCATTATGCGGGCATACTCAATTGCCAGCCCTTCGTGGGACGAAAAACTGGATTTTTATTCCATTAAAGTTCCGGACGGGCCTCTGACGTCTCACCTTCAAAAAATCAAAGAAGGCGATGATGTTATTCTCGCTAAAAAATCAGTCGGGACATTGGTTTTGGATGCATTGCTGCCCGGCAAGCGTCTTTATATGTTTTCGACCGGAACCGGTATTGCGCCTTTTGCCAGCTTGATCCGGGATCCGGACACTTATGAACGTTATGAGCAAGTTATTCTGACCCATACATGCCGCCAAAAAGCCGAACTGTCTTACGGGCTCAATTTGGTCAAGAGTTTGGAAAATGACCCGTTAGTGGGTGAAATGATCGGCGACAAGCTGCTTCATGTCACCAGTCTGACCCGCGAAGAATATCCTCTGAAAGGTCGTATTACGACTTTGCTTCAAAGCGGTGATTTGTTCGAGAGCGCAGGTGTCCCGAAAATGAACCCGAAAGAAGACCGGGTGATGATTTGCGGGTCCATGGATATGATCAATGATACGAAAGCAATCGTTGAGACATTTGGTCTGACGGAAGGCTCTAATTCCAAGCCGGCTGAATTCGTGGTCGAAAAAGCGTTTGTGGGTTAGTAACCGTCATTGCGGTCATCGCCGCCAAATTGACCTAAGCTCTTAAGTGATATTCGGATCCCGATTGAGTCGGAATCGCGAACGGCATCGTTTTGAAAATTATATTTGGTGTAAAGAAGTTCGATGAGCGTGCAATCGTCTTCGAAACCGAAGCCCAGGCTCTGTCTGCGGGTAATATCCTGATCCAAATCGCGGGTCGCGCTATATCGAACTTTCCAATTATCCGTAAATCTGAAAGTGGCGGACCCTGTTAATTCTTCAGCAGGGGCCGGCGTTGATGAGGCATCCAATAAGGGATCTAAATCCGCCAAAGACGCGGCGATAGCTTTATCAATTTTATAATATCTCAAATTTCCGCTGATCCGGTCGGATATATATCTGAAACCCGTATCCAAACGTCGGAATTTATTGTCGTCATCATCATAACGGACGCGCGTATCGAACAAAAAGTTTCCGCCCAAACCCAGTTCAAACTGTCCGACTAAATCTGATTTGTCTTGTTTGAGGCCGGATTCAACGTCGAAAATATCTTCCACTCCATCTGCAAAAGACTGGCCCACAAAAAGCTGAGTATGAGTGTCGCCCCAAAGAGCTTTGACCGATCCGCCCACATCGGCGCGAAAACCTTTTTGCCAAAGGTCTAATCCTGTCGATTTATTGGCTGACCATATCAAATTGTGATCAAAGTCGATTTCAAGGCTGTCCTGCAGAATATCAAACTCAAAATCTGCGTCCGTGTCCGTATTCCGTCTGAGTCTGTCAAATTTTCCCGAACCGAAATTCTGTGTGATCATGGCTCGCGGTTCAACGATAATATCGACGCCGCCCGTTGATTTTATAAAAGGCCAACGAACATCAAGTCCGACTTGTCCGGTAGAACGGCTGAAGGAAACATCTTCTAAATCTGCGTCGGTTGATTTATCATATGGCGTTATGTCAAAATTGTCATATCTGACTTCACCAAAAGGTTTGGCCTCTATGCCTGCCGGCAAAATAGCTGACTTGCTCCATTTGGCGCCGATTGTTCCTCTTGTGTAATCCGTACCGATTTCGCGAGACAACATGGTGAAATCACCAAATGTTTCCAACCGTCCGCCGATGATCGGGTCTTCCATGTGATAGGACATTTCCAGTTTTGGCGCGATAATCGGGAGCGTACTGTCATCTTCTCTGGAAATCCGAAATGTATCAGGTGATCCGTCAATTTCGCGTATATTGGTTCTCAGACTCTGAAAGCCATAGGAACTGGCGACAAATCTGAAATCTTCACTTTGCGCCACCCCGAAGATTTGCGAAATCAGTCGCCGCGCGCCGCCCGAATAAAGACCCGCACGGCCGGGTGCGGTTAGTCCGTAGCGCTGTAAATAAAGATCATCTGTTGTGGCTTGCGCCGTAAATCCCCAGCCGATCGTGTCGGATAAATCAAACTCACCATCCGCAAAAAAATGAGATCGCAATCGTTTACCCAGCGGCACATGATCAACGCTTCCCAAAAACGTGTCCGTCTCCGTGAAGATATCACCATTGCGATCAAACGCGCTGGCATAGGTAAAAGAGCTGTTGATATTGAGCGCGCCGGAATAGAAATTTCGGCGGTAGTCAAGCTCCATCAACGGATTGACCTTGGTAAACAAATGCGGCGTTACGGTCAGCTCAGAATAATCGTCCAAGTCGATGTAATACGGCGTCTCGATGAACGCCCCTCTCGAGCCTGAAAGACCTCCGAACGGGTTTAACCAACCGCTGGCCCGATCTTGGCTGGGGTCAGGGTGGGCCAAATATGGCGTGTATAAAATGGGTAGCCCAAAAAGCTCAAAAACCGCGTCCTTATACAGGATCATATTTCTGGATTTGTCCTGACTGACGCGCTTGGCTTTGATCTGCCATGTCGGTTTCTTTTTATCTTCCTCGGCGCAAGGTTCACAGGCCGTATAATAGGCGTTGTAAAGATCCACGCCTTCGTCTGTGCGGCGCGTTGCAAAAGCAGCGCCGGTAACACCGCCATTAGGCAGTCTGGACGTAAAATTAGTCGCATTTCCGGTTTCAAGCTCATTGGAGAGCTCGATGGTTTCAGCATATTGACTGGAGCCGTCAGCGTTAACAAGGACCACATCGCCGGACGCAATAACTCGGCCTTCATCCAGATAGTAGACCACTTGCTCGGCTCGCAAGCTGCGGTCCTGATAACGACCTTCAACATTTCCGTAGGCTGTCAGGGTGCGTTCGGTCTCATTATTGATGAGTTCATCGGCTTCCAGATAAATCATATCCGGATCGCGGAACGGGCTGTCAGCGGCTAAATCCGGGTCGGAGTCAGGCGCTATTGATTGTGCCACGGCTTGCGGTACCATCGCAGTGCTTGCCATTAAGGCTGTCAGGCACAATTTTTTCAGATGCGCATTCACCAACAAAGGTATAATCCTTCTCACCCCAAAGACTCAGTAATCTTATTCCCGATTGCATAGCCAATCGAACAGACGGGGTCTATGGCGGATTCCTTGTTTTTTCATGGATTTAAATGAAGATTTGTTCAGCTTGGCGGATATCCGTACCAGCGTTTTACCGTTTTCATAACCAGTGAAGATTTTATGCGGTTCACATGAGGGAGGGCCGCAATGGTTCGGCGATAGAGTTGTTCATAATCTGATGTGCTTGGGGCGGCAACTTTAATAAGATAATCGGCGTCGCCCGTCATAAGGTGACATTCTAAAACCTCCGGCCTCGATAGGGCCGCTTTTTCAAATTCCGACAGAATTTTCTCCGACTGTCCTTCCAGCGACACTTCCACGTAAAAGGTCATGTTAAATCCGAGCTTTTCACCGTTTAGTCTGGCTGCATAGCGCTCGATTACACCTTTATCTTCAAGAATGCCGATCCGTCGGTGACAGGCCGAAGGTGACAGTCCGACTTTGCTCGAAATCTCGGCTATGGGTTGGCGGCAATTTTCTTGAAGTTCAGAGAGAATTTTACGGTCAATGGCGTCAAACATAGGAAATAACACAGTAATTTGAGGATAATACGATAAATATTACAGTAATTTCGGTATTTTGCCAATAAATATGAGAAAAAAATCATCACAAATTGGCCTATACAGAACGGGAATTTGAAATCGGAGGATAAATCTATGCTTATTGGTGTGCCGAAAGAGATTAAAAATCACGAATATCGTGTCGGGTTGACGCCGGAAAGTGTCGCTGAACTGGTTTTCACCGGAAATGAGGTCATTGTTGAAACCGGCGCAGGTGCCGGTATTGGTGCTGATGATGCTGCATATGTAAAGGCAGGCGCAGTCATTAAACAAACGGCCAAAGAGATTTTTGACGCCGCTGAAATGATCATCAAAGTGAAAGAGCCTCAGGCCGTCGAACGGGCCATGCTGCGTCCCGGTCAAATTCTCTATACATATCTTCATTTAGCGCCCGATCCCGAGCAAACCAAAGATTTGATTAAATCCGGCGCCGTCTGCATCGCTTATGAAACCGTGACCTCTGACGATGGTGAATTACCGCTCTTAAAGCCTATGAGCCAAGTGGCCGGACGTTTGTCCATACAGGTCGGAGCGGCTGCCCTTGAGAAAAAAGGCGGCGGCCGCGGTGTTCTTCTGGGGGGCGTTCCCGGCGTTGCACCTGCAAAAGTCGTCATTATTGGCGGGGGTGACGTTGGATTTAACGCCGCTCAAATGGCTGTGGGTATGCAGGCTGACGTGACGATTTTGGAACGTTCAAACCCTGTGATGGAACGATTGTCTGATTACTTTGGGGTTAAAGCCAAGGTCATACGCTCTACTCCCGCCGTATTGATGGACCTTTTAAAAGATGCCGATATGGTTATTGGAGCCGTTCTCATCCCCGGCGCTGCCGCGCCTAAATTGGTAACGCGCGAAATGCTCAGCACCATGATGGACGGAAGTGTTTTGGTCGACGTCGCAATTGATCAGGGCGGGTGTTTCGAAACTTCAAAAGCAACGACCCACGCCGAACCGACCTATATTGTGGACGGCGTTGTCCATTATTGCGTAGCCAATATGCCGGGCGCTGTGGCCCGAACATCCACATATGCACTCAATGCTGCGACGTTGCGATATGCCAAAAACATTGCGCGTTTAGGCTGGAAAGAGGCCATGCGTCAGGACCCGCACTTGCTGAACGGATTGAATGTTTGCGACGGAAAGCTGACTTATGCGGCCGTTGGCGAGGCTTTGGGTCTCGAAACAGTTTCTGCAGAGTCTTGCCTTTAGGACGCCGGGCGCTCATAAAGAGGCTAAGCAATTAGTTTCATATGAGGTGAACCGTGCAAACTCAGGATAGCGCGCTGGACGTGGCCGCAGGTTTTAATATTCCTGATCCCACGAAGATCGAACGTTTGGAAGGCAAAGTGTCAGCCAAAGAATGGCAGGTCCGGAAGGATCTGGCGGCGACTTATCGTCTGTGTGCCATGCATGGCTGGACCGATCTCGTCTTCACTCATATTTCCGCCCGCCTGCCTGATGAGGACGGTGAAGAGCGGTTTCTGATCAATCCTTATGGCGTCATGTTTGATGAAATGACGGCGTCAGGTCTGGTCAAAATCGATGTCGAAGGTAAGATTTGTCAAGACACGGAATATTTTGTGAACCCGGCCGGATTCACAATTCACAGCGCCGTTCATATGGCTCGGGAAGACGCGGGTTGTGTCATACATGTTCACACGCCTTACGGCATTGCCGTCTCGATACAGAAGCCCGGTTTGCGGCGATATTCACAGTTTTCAATGCAGGTTTATGATGACATTGCCTATCATGACTATGAAGGGATCGCACTGGAGCTCGATGAACGCGAGCGCCTGGTCGCGGATTTGGGGGAGAACAGTTTGATGATCCTCAGAAATCACGGAACGCTGACCCTGGGTAAGACATGCGGCATCGCGTTTCTGCGGATGTATTTTCTGGAAAACGCCTGCAAGACACAAATATTTGCCCAGAGCATTGGCGACGAAAGTCAGCTCAATGAGGAGCCCGCAGAAATGGGAAATAAAGTTTATCAGCAAGGCGCAGCAGCGTTTGTTCCGGGGCTTGGCGACAATTTGATTTGGCCGGGCCTCATGAGAAAACTAAACCGGACTAATCCCGGATATGATTACTAATAATTAGGAGCGTAACATGGCGAGAAGTGCAAAAGTAGAAGACGTCCAAGGGCTGATCGGGTCCGTTATCGGAACCAGTGACTGGATATCAGTAGAGCAGGACCGGATTAATGTCTTTGCCGATGTAACGGAGGATCATCAGTTTATTCACGTCAATCCGGATATGGCAAAAATGACCCCGTTTGGCACCACGATCGCTCACGGTTTTTTATCCTTGTCTCTATTGTCTAAGTTTGCCGAACAAGGCGCTATGACCATTGACGGTGTCGCTATGGGTCTGAACTACGGGTTTGAAAAGGTCCGGTTTTTAAATCCGGTCAAAGTTGGCGCGAAAGTCCGGGGAAATTTTGTACTGAAAGATGCGGTTGAGAAAAACCCCGGTCAGCATTTGCTGACTTACACGGTCAGTGTCGAAATTGACGGTGAAGAAAAGCCTGCCTTGGTCGCTGACTGGCTGGTCATGCAATTTGTAAGGTAATCATGCCAAAAACATGTGTCGTTATCGGCGGGAGCCATGCGTCCGCACAGTTTGTCGTTTCGCTCCGGCAAGGCGGATGGGAAGACCGGATTGTTCTGATAGGTGACGAAACGGATTTGCCATATCATCGCCCGCCATTATCCAAAGATTTTTTGTCCGGTTCAAAAGAACTGAATGAAATTCTTATCAGGCCTGCCAAAGTCTATGAAGACGCCGATATAGAACTCAAACTGGGCACTCGCGTTAAGTCGGTCGATCGGAAAGAGAAAACCGTCCGCACCGAACAAGGCGAAACCATCGCTTATGATAAGCTTGTATTGGCGACCGGCGCGAGAGTTAGAAAGCTCCCAATAGCGGGCGCTGATCCTCGCGTTATGTATTTACGCGACACGAATGACGTCAGAGGCATTAAATCAGCCATGGCCGAGGGCAAGCGCGCCGTGATTATCGGCGGCGGATATATCGGTCTGGAAACGGCGGCATCGCTGCGTAAAAACGGTATGGAAGTGACCGTCCTGGAAGCGATGGACCGAATTTTGCAGCGGGTAACGGCGCCGGTTATGTCAGACTTTTACAGACGCGTTCACACCGAAGAAGGCGTGGTAATCGCGGAAAACGAAATGGCGGCTTCGATTTCAGCAACAGAAAAAGAGCTGACGGTTATTACGAAATCCGGCGCAGAATATCCTGCTGATAT
>CALJNJ010000087.1 GCA_937981945.1 uncultured Caulobacterales bacterium
GATAACGGCTTCCAGAACATCAGGTTCAACACCATGACAAACAGGCCGATCCCCTGCAGGGAATAGCGGAATGTCTCTCTGAAGGCGAAGTCGCGATAGAGGAAGGTAAAGAGCATAATGGCCGTTGCTATTGCCAGCGGGGCAAAGCCGATCAGCTTTTTCCAAGTCATGTGGTTTGGCCAGACATGCAGACCGAGCGACAGCAAACAGCCATACATAATACTGTCCAAACGGGAATCCGTCGTGGCGTAAGTATATTCATGAGGCGCGCCGAGGCCGTGATGGGTGAATAAGCGCCAGCTCAGGACCACGGCACAGACGCCCAACCCTATTTTGAAGGCTTTTTTCCAGTTCTTTTTCACAAACAGCAGCATGAGCGGGAAAATCAGATAAAAATGCTCTTCTACGGCCAGAGACCATAAATGTTCCCACGGGGCGGATCTTGTGCCTTCATGTATACCCAAATAGGCGTAATGATAGTTCATGGTATAGGTAAAGGCGCCGAAAATTTCCCCGGGTTGCGGGGATTTCCCTGTGGCCGCCATAAAGCCCCATGTAATGATCAGCATAAGGTAAAGTGCCGGCAAGAGCCGTAAAAACCGCCTGATATAGAAGGCTTTGAGGCCAATACCGCCTTTTTTCTCGGATTCTGCCAGCAAAAGCCGCGTAATCAGAAAGCCGGAGATGAAAAAGAAGACCGTAACGCCGAAACCGCCCGGAATAATGTGAGACCAGCCCACATGCGCGATTAGAACCAGTAAAACGGCAATAGCCCGCAGACCGTCAAGACCCGGAATATATCCAAATCTTGCCTGCGGCGTAATATGATGTGTGCTCAGACCGTTGGCCTGTAATCCGTTTTGAGGATTGCTCATAAGAGCCCCACCTTTTACCTAATACCTTCATGCCTTTTCGGCTTATCCTTAGGGTTATAGTGACCAAGTCTTAAATTTTGGTGTTTGGCGGGCAGGAATTTTGAGGGCTACATGGCGGGAACGCCGAAGGCGAATTGATGGCCGCCGTGAATGATCATGCCGGATACGACCAATCCGAAGACAATGGCTTGTATATCGCCGGACTTATTCGCCGGTTTATCTTTTAAATCCGTGCCCCTTTTATAGGCAAATAACAGGGAAACCAGGGCATAAGCGGCAAAGGATCCGAACAGGAGCATACGTTTTTGATCACCGCCCATGACCAAATGGCTGAGGGCCCAGATCAGAACGCCGAGCATCATGGGATGCTGTACGGCCTTTTTAATATGACCAAGCGGCGTATAAGCGGCCATGACAAGGATCAGCGCGGGGATCATAAAGACCCAAGCGTAATGATGCAGATTATGAGGTCCTGCCCAAACGATCTCCCCGGCCGGCGCTTTGATATAGCCCCAAATAATCAAGGCCAGACCCAGGCCCGTCACAACGGAATAAAGCCCCATATATTTGCGCTCGCCGATTTTGGCGCGGATATCTTTGCCCTCCGCCCGTGAGCGCGCAGCTGAATAAAAATGCGGCAGAAAAAATAGAACCAGACCCGTGATGAATATACTCATTGCGCTCTCCCTTGCCGTTAAGATGCCGTGAATTTTGCCATCGGTCAAATGGCATAATTTGTCCAAACCCCTTAAACAGGTTAAGCTGCGCCAATCCACGATTGAAAGGCCTGATGTATGTCCATGACCGAAACCCTCGAAGCCACGCCTTTTCAGACTTATTACAAACCGCAATCGGAGGAATATCTTCACGATTTTCGCACGGTGGTGGACAGGCTTTTTACCAAGACCCATGAGCGGATCGGATGGTATGAGCCGTGGCAGGCCTGGATCGTTACATCACATGATCTGTGTAAATCCATCTTGGCCGATGAGCGTTTAACCCCGGACTTTATGAAATGGAAATTTGCGCCGCCGGCGCAGAGCGAGGATCAAAAAAACGATTTTGAGCGTATGCTCGATCATGCTTTGTTTCGTCTCGATAAGCTGAGCCATCGCCGCGTTCGCCGTTTGGCGTCTAAAGCTTTTTCGGCCCGTATGACCGGGTCTATGGAGCGCAATATCAAAGCGGTTGTGACGGCCGCATTTGATAAGCTGGACGGGCAAAGTCATTTTAATGTGGCGGAGACTCTTTCTATCGATATTCCCCGCGGCGCAATGTCGAGATTAGTCGGCATTCCCCCCGAAAAAGATGAGATTTTTCATAAACTTGGCTGGGCCATGGTGCGCTATAACGGGATCGCCACCACCGGAGAGGACCGCACGGAGATATTGCGCATCGCCTTGGAAGGCGTGGCCATGCTGCAGGGGGTAATTCAAGAGCGCCGGGACCGGGATAATCCGGGGGATGATTTTATCGGCATGCTTTTGACCGCCCAAGAAGGAGATGATCGTCTCAATGATTGGGAAATCCTCGGTATTGTCGCCGCTATGATTGCCGCCGGCAGTGATACGGCCGGGGATATGCATCCGACGCTTCTCTATGCACTCCTGTCCAATCCGAAGCAGTTTGACAAGCTCAAGGCCAATCCTGATCTGGCCAATAACGCCATTACGGAAATTCTCAGGTACGAAGCCTTCGGCAAAACCGGCTTGCACAGATTTGCCCTCGAAGATGTGGAGTTTGACGGGATCACGGTCAAACGCGGAGAGCAAATCATCATTGCTGCTCAGGCCGGTGGCCTTGATCCGAAACAATGGGAACGCCCGCTGGAGCTCGACATAGAACGTAATTTAAACGGCAATATCGTCTTTGGCGTGGGTGCCCATGTTTGCGCCGGATTATTTCTGGCAAAAATTCAGGCTCGTCTCATGTTGCAGGCGTTCGCCGAGCGCTTCCCTAATGCGGAACTTGCTGAGCCGCCCACAAGAGACCCCGCCCACTATAATGCCCGCCACATTACCAAGCTTTTGATTAAGACGAATGTTTAGACGTTTCGCCACATTGCCCTCTTAAACGAAAATTATCAGGTTCTTGCTACCATCCGAAGATGTGGAGACGGTATGGAATTTGTTTTAGCGCCATTTTTAATTTTGGCGGGATTGATATTAGCTGATTTGGCGACGGCCGGCGTCCATTGGACCGTTGATAATTATGCATCCCGGGATTGGCCGTTTGTTGGGCCTCATTACGTGGCCTACGCCCATGATCATCATGATGATCCTTTGGCCATTTTGCGGCTCTCTTTTGTGAAAGTACATTGGTTTATCTTTAGCTTTACGGCCGCCATGGCAGGGTTCTTATATCTGATCGGCGGTTTGAACACAGTGACAATCAGCGCACTGGTCTTTGGCGGGTCTACAAATTTTATTCATCAATGTTCGCACCGGACGCCCGAAGAAAACGGCCCCGTGATCAATTTCTGCCATCGGCTAGGTCTGTTACAATCTCCCAAAGCCCATGTGCACCATCACGAAAATGAAGGGGCGCATTATGCGCTTTTAACGGATTATATGAACCCGTTGCTCGAAGCCTTAGGCATATTTCCGCTGGCTGAAAAATGTTTGGCGCGGGTCGGACTTCGCCGTCATTGGTGGGAAAAATTGGACCCAACCGAGGTTTAGCGCAATAGACTCGGCAGTTCGCCGTGCAGACCGGCGGCTTCCTTGATAAAGAAACTTTGCGCCGGCGCGATTTTATCCATCAGGCCAAGTCCCAATCGGCGGGCATGTTTAACGGGCGCAATATTATTGGAAAACAGCCGGTTGAATATATCCGTAGACGCAGCGAGAACGCGGTTATCGAAATTTCGCCAGACCTGCAAATCATCCAAATTCATGCCCAAATCGAGCCCGGTTCCCCGCGCTGCGGCAATCACATCCGCCAAGGCCGCAGCGTCGCGCAGGCCCATATTCAGACCTTGTCCGGCAATCGGGTGGATGGCGTGGGCCGCATCGCCAATCAGTGCCAGCCGGCCCTTTATATAGGTCTCGGCCATTTGCAGGGATAAGGGATAGGCTTGGCGGGGCGCGCACGGTCCGACCTCACCGTACATATCCCCAAATCGCCGCGCGAGCTCCGCCGCAAACATAGGTTCAGGCAATGCCATGGCCGCATCGACAGCGCCCGGTTTATCGGTCCAGACGATGGAGGATCGGTTCTCGGTCAGCGGTAAGATGGCAAACGGCCCGCCCGGCAGGAACAGCTCATGGGCCACGCCTTTATGGGGCTTTTCATGAACCACTGTCGTGACGATCGCCTTTTGCTTATAAGGAATCTCGGAGACATCAATACCGGCGGTTTTGCGGCAAAATGAATTTCTTCCGTCCGCGGCAATTAAAGCTGACGCCCGAAGGGTTTCGTCCTGCAGCTGCACATCCATAGAGGCAGGGGTCTCTTCAAACCCCATTACCCGGACCGGGGCGCGCATTTGAATGTTCGGTGCGGCCGTCACGGCCTCGAAAAGAGCGCGGCGCAAACGGCGATTTTCAACCATATAGCCCATGGGCGCATCGCCGGCGTCGCGGCTGTCAAAATGTAAGGTCAGGGGCGAGATATATCCGCCGACTTCGCCGTCGGCGATCAGGATATCCGTAATCGGACAGACGTGTTCGCCGAGCCGGTCGGCTATGCCTAAATGACGATACATCTGATAAGAGCTCGCGGCGATGGCGGAGGCGCGCCCGTCAAAATCCGCGTCTAAATGCGCCGCCGGATCCTGTCCGTCCAGCAGAATAACCGACGCGCCTTTATGGGCGCAGGCCAGGGCTGCGGTCATCCCTACAAGTCCGGCGCCGACAATGATGATATCGCTATTGTGTTTCACGTTCGTAATTTAGAACTGAACGTGTAAAATAGCTATAGGACAATTGCGCCGCCTATTCTCACATTGACTCTCAGGTCCGGACAACCTAGTGACCTCGCTCAATGAAAAACGCGCTGAT
>CALJNJ010000088.1 GCA_937981945.1 uncultured Caulobacterales bacterium
GCCATGGGCCTGTTCCATGAATTTGTGCCCCATGAGAGCGTGCGCCTCATCGGCGTGGAAGCGGCCGGTCACGGCGTGGACACCGGACAACACGCGGCCTCGCTCACCGGCGGCGCGCCCGGCGTGCTCCACGGCAACCGCACTTATCTTTTGCAGGATGAGCACGGCCAGATTAACGACGCCCACTCCATTTCCGCCGGTCTTGATTATCCCGGCATCGGGCCCGAGCATGCTTATCTTCATGATATAGGCCGGGCCGAATATGTGTCCTGCACGGATAAAGAGGCCCTGGAGGCGTTTCAGCTCTGCGCCCGTCTCGAAGGTATCCTGCCGGCCCTGGAGCCGTCCCACGCCATCCCGCGCACCATAGAGCTCGCCAAAGAGCTCGGCCCGGACGGCCTGATCATTATGAATATGTGCGGCCGCGGCGACAAAGACGTCTTCACCATTGCCGACGCGCTGGGCGAGCATATCTCCGAGGGGACGGAGGGGTAAGATCTTTAAAATTTCCCGGACCGCCCCATATAGGACCAATGCGGTTACTGATGGGAATGATAGTCTTATCGTGTCTGGTGACTTGGTCTTTTACGCTTAAGGCTTGGGACCGCACAGACGTGGACAGCTTTTTCTTAGGTTACGGGGAAAACAACGCGATTACATATCGGGAAAATTGTAAAAAGCCCAAGGATTTTGCGGGCTTCAATAAGTTTAAAGTAAGTTGTTATTCCCATAAATATGACCACGAATTCATATCATCGGCATCGTCGGGCCGTGATATAACGGCCTTGGTTCGGACGAGAGGATGGACCCTTATTGCGTCCGTTGAAGATGTGAACTCGCCGATAATTTCCGATGATTTTTCCGGTGAAATTTTTGTGTTGGAGAAGGCGCAAAGCGAGTATCCCAATTGCAAACGCCGGGTCTTTGTCAGCTTTTCTGACGGATCGGATATCAATTGGCCCAAGAAAGGCGATACGGTTTACTTTGCGGATCCCCGCAAACTTTATTGCCGGTCCGGGACGTAATAATCGGTTTAAGGAAACTAAATGAAACAAAGAGAGTTTAAAAAGTTATCAATCGAGCATTTTGGCGGCTTACTCTGTCATATGGGATTTGACATACAAAAAAGATACGGCCCGACATATTACAGAATAAACGCGGCCGGTATTTACCACTTCGTTATGCCGCAAATTAGTCGCCATGGAAATTGGTTTGATATAATGGTGTTTGCCAATTCTTCTCACATAAATCATGAATTTGAAACGAATTTTGAAACAGGAATAGACGTGCCATCGGATATCAATTCGTTTCTGGATCCTATCCTTGGTGTGAGTTGGCGGCACAAGCCATATAAGTGCAAAACCGAAGAACAGTTTCTATCAAGTTTCAAAAACGAGGTAGAACCGGCACTCTTGCAATTTGGCCTTCCTTTTCTGGATACAATAAATACGGTTTCAGACTTAATCAAAACCGTTCATCCGCAAGTTGCTCATATTTACAATCTCTCCGGGACAGGGACGTAATAATCCCTTAACCGTCTTTAACGAAATCTGACCACCACAGCCCTCTGAGGTGATACCGAAATGCCGGGTCATCACAGGGGAGCCTTATGAAAAAGCTTATCGGGGCGCTGGCGCTGAGCGCCGCCATTTCGCAAACCGCATTGGCGGATAGCGGCAAAATATTAGAAGGCATTGCGGACATACCGCGGCTGTCAGCCACCGGTCCGGTGGACGGATGCGCCAAGATCACCAAAGGTCTGATCAATAATGGCGGCTTTCTTTTGTTCACCTGTGAGAAGCTTTTGCCCTATCTGCCCATTTCAGAGCACGAAGCGAGCTTTCGCAATTACCAATCGGTTTTAGCCGGTGAAGGCTGGCGCAAGAAAAGCGCTGAGGGCACGAAAGCCAAATTTACAAAAACCGATTCCTATGGCTGTGTCGCCCATTTGGAAATGACCCTGTGGACGGACCGGTCCATGAATGAGCTTCCGGCGCGCCTGGCCTCCGACCGGGATGCCCACCGCCAAATCGTCTTTACGGCCAAATTCTACGGCGCCGCCTGCGAGCGCTACTATCCGGTCGCCCAGGCTATGGCCGGGCGGTAATTGGGGCGGGTTGGGTGTTCTATAATCCGTCCTCAACATGTAGGACGGCTTTAATTTCTGTGCTCCGATGAGCATATTCTTGCAAGGATGTATCAACACATTTTTTGCGATAAAAAGAGCGCGTAATCCGGCCCTTTTTTCGCCGCGCATGGGGTCTGAATTCTACGTCTTGGCGGCGCATTTTTTGATCTAATTTGTACAATGGGGTTAAGGTCTCCTCGTTCACATCAAAGCGAGTGAGCTCTTTCCCATCCTTCCAAATTATATAATCGAGATCATTATTACCATCATCCCTAAAACATGGCGCGATTTTCAACAGTGTATTTGCCATCAAAATTGATCTAAAATCCCCAAACCGGACTTAAACCCAGCGGTTTAAACTAGGAGATTTTAAGCCGATCATTTCGTCCGATTCTTGCTAAGCTAACTATAGTCGGCTAGATTGAGATGATCCAAAAACACTCTCCACTTTATCAAAGCGAGTCAT
>CALJNJ010000089.1 GCA_937981945.1 uncultured Caulobacterales bacterium
GACGTCTCTTCGGTAACGTCTTTGTAAAGGCCTTTGATTTTTTCAAACCTGTCGGAAATTGTCCCGCGGCGCATTTTCATCCAGACATTGGACAGTTTTTCCATGGTCCCGATTTTGCCGTCTGCATATTGCTCGACCAGAGCTTTGGAGTCGTCACGGATAGAATTAAACGCCACCGTTATGCCTTCATAGCGGTCGGCGACTTTAATGCCGGAGACTTGTTCGCGGACGACTTCATTGAAATAGGAGGCTTGGTTCAGCGTGCGGGCAATGGCCGTGACCTTGGCTTCGTCCAAGTCAGAGATTTGGTCCAGTAGGGTGACAACCGGAACCGGGTCGCTTGTGCCTTTTAAAAGGCCGAGTTCCCGCAAACCGCCAAGAGCCTTGTCCAAATATTGCAAAGTGCTGAGTTTGCCCGCCATTAATTCCTCCAAGAATATTGTTTGGCTGCTTTTAGACCGGGAGTCAGACAGGTTCAAACGAAATAAACTCGGCCCGCTGTAATCCGCGCAGGGAATTCCCGATAAAGATTTTGTCCGCGCGTTTCAAATCCTCCGGCGTCAGGGTCGCCTGCCGCGCCCGGCCCGTCTCCAGCAGCTCCGCTCTTAAGATGCCGGGCAATAATCCTGCGGCTAAAGGCGGGGTTAAAAGCTCTCCGTTCTTCTCGATGAAAAGACTGGAAAAACTGCCTTCGCAAATTTGCCCGTCAGGATTGGTGAAAATAACTTCGCGGCAGCCGGTTTTCGCGCTGATGCGGCTGCGCTCCCCGTCATAAAAATCCCGGGCTAATACTTTGTGCCTGTATTCCTGAACGCCCAAGCTAAGCGGGTGCCGGGATAGAGACAAAGTCACCGGCTCTTCAAACACTTCTAAATCCTCATGCTCGACGCTGACCGCGCCGTTTTCGCTTAGAATCAGACGGCATTTTTGGGGTTTATCAGCACTGATTTTTTGCAGGCGCGCCTGCATATCAAGTTCATCAAACCCATAACCGAGGGCGCGGGCGCTATTGGCGAGCCGGGCAAAATGGCGTTTTCGCCGCGTAATGCCTGTCTCCGGATCCCATCTGAAGGTTTCCACCAGGCTTGGAATATCGGACAGGACTTTAGCTTTGAGCAGGCATTCCTCATATTCAGCCGGCCCGTCACTGTCGAGCACGACCCCGCTGCCCACATGATAGCGCAGCTTGCCCTGATCAATGATAGCGGTTCGGATCGCCACGTTGAAACAAGAATTGCCATTGGGATCCATAAACCCGATAGCGCCGCAATAAGGACCGCGCGGTCCGCTCTCGACTTCGCGGATAATTTCCATGGCTCTGATTTTCGGCGCGCCCGTGATCGAACCGCAGGGGAACAGTTTTTTAAACAGATCCGCCGCCGTTATTTTCGGGTTGAGCCGGGCCGTGACGGTCGACGTCATCTGATGCAGCGTCGGATAGGTTTCCAGAGAAAAGAGGTGAGGGACTTTGACGCTGGCTTTTTCGGCCAGCCGCGACAGATCATTGCGCAGTAAATCCACAATCATTAAATTCTCGGCCTGCGATTTAATATCTTTGCGCATATCATTTCGAAGCTTGAGATCAGCCTCCGGGTCCCGCAGACGTTTGACCGTTCCTTTCATGGGGCGCATGCCGATATCCTGTCCTTCTTTTTCGAAAAACAGCTCCGGCGAAAAGGTGACAATCTCCGGACCGCCCAAAGCGATCACCCCGCCATAATGAACCGGCTGCCGGGCCCGCAGCGTGTCATAGAGGCAAAATGCAGACCCGCTGTAATCGGAGATCAAGGGAAAGGTCAGATTGATCTGGTAGACGTCTCCGGCTTTGATATAGGCGATGACTTTTTCAAAGCGGGACAAATATTCGCTTTCCGTCCAAGCCGGATTCAGGGACAGACGCGGCGCAGTTTCGCACGGCGCTTCCGGGTACTCAGGTGTGAAATTTTCGAAAACGCCCATAAGCAATAGCGGTGTTTGCCGGTCAGCCGGCAATAGAGGCGCAAGTTTCGGCTCAAGCCCATAACCGGCTTCATAGCTGATATAGCCCGCCACATAGTGACCGGCGCCGAGCGCTGTCTGAATGTCCGCCAAAGCGCCGTCCAGCTCATCAGGGCTTTCGGCCTTTATGATTTTGAGCGGGTTTTCATAAAGCCGGGCCGAGCCCGACAGCTGATCATCCAGTAAAATGTAAGGCGCATTCGGCACTAGAACGAAAACCCGTCCATGAGAGAGCCGTAATAGGCATTGCGCGCAGCGAGGGTTTCAAACGCGTCATCGCCGATGGACCTTCTGAAACTGATCTTCGTGCCGGGCTTAATTTGCCCGAGGATCCAAAGATCTGCCCGAATGATTTGAAGCGCGCGCAGATAACCGCCGGTACAATGGCCGTCCGCCCCGGATAAAATAGGCTGTCCGTCGGGCGGGCATTGAAGTGTTCCGGGCAGTAAAGGAGAGCTGATCATATGCTGTCCGTTTGCCTCCGGAATGACCAAATTACCTTTCAGGCGCGCGCCCATGCGATTGGTGTTTTGCGTAGCGCGAAACGGGTCCACAAACAGATGGCGCTGACTGGAGAGGGTAAGTTTATAAAACTCCGGGCCTTCAAGGGCTCGCAAAACCAAATGGTTGGAAATGCGCGGCTGATAGTTCAGCGGCAGGGATCTCGCAGCTGACTGCGAAGCGCCGGTTTCCAAAACATCGCCGGTTTGAAGAGCGCGCCCTTCATGGCCGCCCAAATTTGCCGGCAAATAGGTCGAGCAGCTGCCGAATAATTCTTCCCCCTTAAATCCGCCTTCGACAGCCAGATATGCTCGGCATCCCATCCGCGCAAAACTCAAGGTCAATACATCCCCCTTTTTGACCTTAAAGGCCGTGAAGTTTTGCACGTTCTGACCATTGACCTGCGCCCACATTTCGGCGCCCGCCAATGCCGCCGTGCTATCTTGGGTAAATTTAAAATGTTGTCCGCCTAAGACACATTCAAGAGCCGGCGTGTTCCAATCATTTCCGGCCATATAATTGGCCAAAGCAAAACTGAGCTTGTCGGCGGCGCCGCTGCGCGGAATACCTTCATGGCGGTGGCCGGGACGGCCGGCGTCCTGCACGGTGGCGCGAGTGCCTGACTGTTTTACCTCAATCACGATCCGCCGCCTTCAATCGGTATGAACTTTATTTGGTCACCGGCGCGGACCAGAAACGGGTCGTCCCGTGATGCATCAAACATTTGCAGAGG
>CALJNJ010000090.1 GCA_937981945.1 uncultured Caulobacterales bacterium
AAACAGATGCTTCCGACGCGCCGAACGTTTCAAAGGACAATCATTCAACGGCAAAGCACAGTTTTGCGGCCAAAATGATTCCGGATGTTAAAGACAAATATGTCGATAACTTTGTGCTGTTAGATCAAAACGGCGAAGCTCATGAGTTATTTTACCACAATAACGCTCCTGCAATTGTATTGCTTGTGCAGGGGAATGGTTGTCCGATTGTCCGAAATATGGCGACTGACTTCAATGCCGTGCGCGATGCCTATGAGCCCAAAGGTGTGAAGTTTTTAATGCTCAACGCGAATGCACAGGATGACAGGGCCGAAATCGCGACAGAGGCTGCCGATTATGGTTATGATTTACCAATTTTAAAAGACGAGGCCCAGTTAATTGCAGCATCTTTGGAAGTTACGCGGACTGCCGAGGTCATTGTTATCGATCCGGAGAGCCGCGCCATATTATATCGCGGACCCGTTAATGACCGTGTGGGTTATGAGCGCCAAAAGGAAGAAGCGTCCGAACATTTTTTATCCGATGCATTAACCGCCATTATAGCGGGAGAACCGATCGCCGAACCTGCTCGCGCCACCAAGGGCTGCATAGTTAATTTGAAAGATGCCTATCAGACCGAAAAGCACGCGAATATCAGCTACTCCAAAACGATCGCTCCGATTTTAATGGAAAATTGCGTGACGTGTCACCAAGAAGGCGGGATCGGTCCTTGGGCCATGACAGAATATGAAGACGTGGAAGGATTTTCATTGATGATCCGCGAGGTCGTTCGAACAAAACGGATGCCGCCGTGGTCAGCCGACCCTGAGATTGGCAAGTTTCATGGGGCCAGGTCTCTTTCCATCGCCGATCAGCAAAACCTTATTCGCTGGATTGAAGCGGGCGCGCCCAGGGGAGAGGGCGAAGACCCGCTCGCCGGGCGTAAGACAGATGCCAAGGAATGGCCTTTGGGCGAGCCCGATTTGATTATTGAAGCGCCGGCGTTTGATGTTCCGGCGACCGGCGTCATCGACTATCAATTTCCTACCATTCCCAATCCTTTGAAAGAAGATGTTTGGGTGCGCGCCATTACGGTCATACCCGGTGATAAATCCGTGGTTCACCATGCTCTGATCGGTTCATCGGAAACCATAACCGAACCCGGACAAGGGGATGATGATGATGTCTTTGAAAATTACTTGGTCGGGTTTGTACCCGGATCCGAGTCATACGTTTATCCCGAAAACTCCGGAATCCCCGTAAAAGGCGGCGGTGAGTACCGAATTCAATTCCACTACACACCGTCAGGGAAAGCGACGACCGACAAGACCAGGATTGGTCTTTATTTCCATGACGAGCCGCCGGAGCATATTCTGCGACAGCAAGTGGCCTTAAACCTACGTATGAATATCCCGCCGGGTGCTTCTGATCATGTGGAGAGCGCTTATTTCCAGTTTGATCAGCCCGCCGAGATATACTTATTATTCCCTCATGCCCATTACCGCGGAAAATCCAGTAAATTTGAACTGCATTATCCTGACGGCGAGGTTGAAACAGTACTTTCTGTTCCCCGTTATGATTTTAACTGGCAACACAATTATGCGTTGGTTGAGCCATTGAAAGTTCCGGCCGGCACAAAGCTCGTCCATGAAACCGTATATGACAATTCAGAACTGAATTTCGCCAATCCTGATCCTGAAAGTAATGTCCGTTGGGGTCTGCAATCTGCTGACGAAATGCTTTACGGTAGTTTTTTCTTCAGATGGTCAGAAGAAACCAAAGACAATCCGGTTCATGACCCGATTGCCTTTGAAATCAGGCAGTTTTACGGATTTGCCGACGAAGACCGAGACGGACGCTTAGTCCCAAGCGAAATGCGGCGGGGCCTGCGGGCTTCTTGGGACGCGGGTCGTCTGACCAAAGTGGATTTGGATAAAGACGGCGCTTTGTCGTTTAACGAATTTTACCTGATGCAGAAATTCCAAGCGGCGCAAGGCGGCGGGCAGTAATTTAAAACGGGACGCCGTCTTCGTCAGTTCCCGAACTAACATCAAAAAAGTCGAATATACGCGGATCGTGTAAATGGCTGGGTCTGACGGTTGTCAGCGATTTCGCCATGACCTGGCGGGTCCCCGGTTTCTTGCGCTCCCATTCGCTCAGCATTTGTTTCATGGCTTGGCGCTGTAACCCGTCTTGTGATCCGCAAAGATTGCAGGGAATAATCGGGAAATTCATGGCGTCTGAAAACTTTTGAAGATCGTCTTCCGCCGTTGTGATCAAAGGACGAAGAACTTGAATATCTCCGGCATCGTTCAATAATTTTGGCGGCATTGTCGCCAGACGGCCTCCGTGAATCAGGTTCATCATAAACGTCTCGAGGGCGTCATCGCGATGATGACCCAAAACGATAGCGTCACAATTTTCCTCACGTGCAATGCGATAAAGAATGCCGCGCCGAAGTCTGGAGCAAAGCGCGCAAAATGTTTTGTTTTCAGGAACTTTTTTAGTGACGATTGAGTATGTATCCTGCGTTTCTATCCGGTATGGGATTCCGGTCTCGTCAAGCCAGTCAGGGAGAATATGTTTTGGGAAACCGGGTTGCCCTTGATCCAAATTACAAGCCAGTAAATCAACGGGCAGGGCGCCTTGCCATTTCAGATCCGCCAATATGGCTAATAGTCCATAGGAGTCTTTGCCGCCTGACAGGCAAATCAGCCATTTCGGGCGATTTTCTTTGCCCGCGGAAATAGCGTAACGGTCAATGAGGCCGTAATTATCGATAACCTCTTGC
>CALJNJ010000091.1 GCA_937981945.1 uncultured Caulobacterales bacterium
GTGACGGTTTTGTGGGTTGCGTCTTTCAAAGAGACGTTATCGTGTTCAGCAATTACGAGGATAGCCATTAGATCACTCCTGCTTCGTTTTTCAGTTTATCGACCAATTGGGCCACATCTTCGACCTTTACGCCGGCTTTGCGGGCGTCAGGTTCGCTTACTTTCAGAACCTTAAGGCGCGGCGCTGTGTCGACGCCGTAATCACCCGGTGTCTTGGCATCAATCGGCTTTTTCTTCGCTTTCATGATATTGGGCAGTGAGGCATAGCGCGGCTCGTTGAGGCGTAAATCAGTCGTCACAACCGCCGGCAGGTCCAGCTTGACCGTTTGCAGACCGCCGTCAACTTCGCGGGCCACGGTTAACTTGTCGCCGTCTTTTTTGACGGTGTTGGCAAATGTGCCTTGCGGCCAATCCAGAAGCGCTGCCAGCATTGAGCCGGTTGCGCCGTAATCATTATCGATGGCCTGCTTGCCGAGGATAACCATTTCAGGGCTTTCAGCGTCTACGATGGCTTTGAGAATTTTAGCAACGGCGAGCGGCTCGAGATCTTCATCTGTTTGCACATGAATGCCGCGGTCCATACCCATGGCCAGGGCCGTGCGGATCGTTTCCTGCGCTTTGGCCGGGCCGATCGAAACGACAATTGTTTCGGTCGCCGTTCCGCCTTCTTGAAGGCGCACGGCTTCTTCGACAGATATTTCATCGAACGGGTTCATTGACATTTTTACGTTAGCGAGATCAACGCCGCTATTGTCAGATTTGACACGGGCCTTGACGTTATAATCAAGCACGCGCTTGACGGGAACGAGGACTTTCATGGTTTACTCCGAATACGGGAATCTTGTTAGCGGCGAACATATGCGGCACGAGGGTTAGAAACACAAGCCTAGATAATTTATCTGCACAGTCATTTATCTGAAGTTTGAAGTTATTTTTACTGCCTATTCCAAGGGTTAGATCGGTAAAAATGAAGATAAATACGTTTGTGAATCCCTGTTTTTTGGCATCCGAAGGTGCAGGAATTGATGTTTTGGGGGAATTTTTGGGAATCTACGCGTGTGTTGTTAGTTTTATTGCCAAAATTGCGATCGATGTTTTGTCAGCCGTCTGCGTCAATTAGCCTACAAAAGAATGGGCGTCTTTCCAGCTTAAAGGCAAATGAACGTGTGCCACTTCGGTCCTCATAGCCAATCAGAAAAGGTCAATGCGGTGACCTATATCCCGTCGGCAAAAGCGGTTTTTCAAGGCGATCATTATAACGCTCAATTTAAATCTCGGGGCTCTTACGTCAGCCGCGCCGGCATGGCGTTTAAGTCCGAAATCGAACGCCTCGGGCTGGATGTAAATTATCTATACTCGGCTCATACGCGCAAGGCCGAACCCTGGGTCCTATTCGAAACCATGGCTGGCAAACATATTCCAGGTCCTTGCCAAACGTTAGATAGTTGTATACGACAAATGTCGTATTTCCGTGAGATATGATATGGGGCAAAGTACAGGGGCATAGTAAGAGGAATGATTTATGAAAGGAACAGTCAAAAAGCTCCGTCGCGCTTTTGTCACTGCAACCATATGCGGCGGCCTCACGGCCTGCCAATCTCCAGATAAACAAGCTCTAGACAATACAGGCACCATCACGCAGTCGAACCAGTCCTCTGAACTCGGATCGCCCTGGCATTTGATGTTATCCCATGATCGCGAGGGGCAGCTTCTTGAGGGCTCGGTTGCACAAGTTGTCAATGCCGTTCGAAGCGGGTGCCAGCACCGCATTGCCTGGGGCGGGGCCGGTCGGCGAACCGTCGAACATGTGGCGGATGTTAAATGGATCACGGTCTATAATGATAACGAGCTCAAGGCTCAAATCGGTGATTTCCTGTTTAATCTGGAGTTCCTGGGGGACGACTTTCCGCGGGCTGAGCCCTTTGGCGGCACAGATGAGGTCGTGCATTGGCGCGCCACCTTAAAGCCGGATGGCAGTTTTAACGCGATCTGGTATAAACCCCATAGCGGGGAATTAGTGACGCGCAGACCGCAGAATCATCCCATGAAATGGTATGCCGATTGTGACCCGGGCATCACAGAGCCGCTCTATATCAAACCAAATGAACAGGCCCGAACCCAAGGAAGTTCGCGCTCGGAAAGCAAAACCCTGGCCGAGCTGAGCGAGGCTGAGGTCAGCGCGCTGAAGGCGGAAGTCTCGGAATTTGCGACATCCTATTTCAAAGCCATGGAAGATTTGGATGAAGACGCCATCCTAAGCCACGTCATCAAATCACCAAACTTTGCCTATACCCGCCGCGGGTCACGGTCCAATTATGAGGAATTTGAAGCCGGCACCAAAGGTCTCGTCACGCGATTTACCGACAAGATCAGCACAATGGGGCCCATGACGGTTGATTTGATTGAACCGGATGTGGCGGTCATGTCTTACACATTCGAACAAACCCTGACCGATACGGACGGTAAAAAACGCGACTTCAGCGGGACAGTTACATGGATCGCGGTCAAGCGGGACGGAGAATGGCGCTACATTCACGGCCTGTCTTATTAGGCCCTGTATAAATCACCGCTTTTCCAATAGACATAGTAAACATCTTAAAGTCTTTTGACCGAGATGGTCAGGCAAGGTCTTTATGGATATAGGCCTGTGCATTTTTGAAGATCAGAATCTTAATCTACTAAGTCCGCTTTGCGATTGCCATGGCCCTTTCCGACTAAAATCGACAAAAACGTTATCCAAACATTCAGATAAGATAATGCGTCATATGAGCATTATTACAGATATAATTTTCAATATCAGGAAACCGACTGTTAACGATAACGGCTAAGCATATTTCAGCTATTTTGCGCTATTCTCGAGACTTATGGGGAAGTTGAGCAAGATATCAGCGATTGTTTTTGCGGCGAGTATGATGCTCGGCGCGCCGGCATTCGCGGTTACATTGGATGATGCCATTCAATCTGCATTGAGCTTGTCGCAGGACAAGCAATTCGGCCAAGCGCTTAGGGTTCTCGGCGATGTTGAGGCCACCGATAAACAAGAATTTGACTATCGTTTTACGCGCGCCCGTATTCTGACTTGGTCGGGAAATTACGATTTGGCTGAGCCGGAGTATGTCAGTCTTTTGCGGGATTTTCCCAATAATCCGGATGTGATGGTGTCTTTCGGGTATATGGAGTTTTTCCGCGGAAATCTGAGCAGCGCCGAAAGCTATTTCAATAAAGTGCTGGCAACACATCCGACTTATCTTGATGCTTATGACGGACTTCAGCGCACATATGAGCTGCGCAATTCCACCAAGGAAGTGTCCTTATCATCGCTCGATGCGGCAGTTTCCTGTTCCAAGGGCTATGAGTTATCGCCCAATGGGGCCTGCATCGTTAAATCGTAATTACCGATTGGCGCCCGGCACCCATTTTACGTCGGTTTCGCCTTGATCATTGCACCAGCGGGCAGCCACAAACAGAAAATCCGACAATCTGTTCAAATATTTCAGCGCGGCCGGATTAACGGCTTCGGTTTCCATCATCTCTACACAGCATCGCTCCGCCCGCCGGCAAACGGTTCTTGCCTGGTGCAAATAAGCGGCCGGCGGTGATCCGCCCGGCAGAACAAAACTGGTCAGCGGTTCTAAATCTGCGTTGAGGTCATCCAGTTCGTTTTCAAGACGCGCGGCTTGCGCTTCGACCATACGAAGCGCGTATTCGCTGTCGGCTTCATCCTTTGCAGGCAGCGGCGTCGCAAGGTCAGCCCCCAAATCAAACAGATCATTTTGAATACGGGCCAACATTTTATCCAGCTTGGTATTTTCGAGGTGAAGCCTGACGAGCCCGATAACGGAATTTGTCTCGTCCACCTCTCCATAGGCCGTCACCCGCGCGCCCGCTTTGGAGACGCGGGAACCGTCAACCAGTCCCGTAGAGCCGTCATCGCCCGTTCGGGTGTAAATCTTGTTGAGTTTAACCACTGTTCTTTTTGACCAGTAAAATCAGGAGCAATATTCCGATGGCAGATGCCTGGGCCCAAACCCTGCGCCACATCCAAGCGTTGGAGGCCGTGCGGTCTTCGGCATTACGGCCGGCCATAGCTTTGCCCCCCATAATGAGGGTGAAAACCACGGCAAACATGGCCAGGCCCAGTAAAACATATAAAATTGTCAGCATGTCAGCTCCGTTTCTTTTACCATAGCGCGGCAGATACGCTGTGAACATCTATTTTTAGGTCGGCGTCATTGCCCGTCCCAAATAGGTATACAGTTCAGGGAGCAGCTGCGGATCACCCACTGCGACGACCTGACCGCCATCTACGCAGGAACCGCCGTGCCAATTGGTGATTTTACCGCCGGCGCCTTCGATAATCGGCATAAGGGCGCGCACATCACAGGGCTTGAGATCAGATTCGATAATCATATCCATTCGGCCCTCCGCGACGAGGCCATATCCCTTTGCGTCCAGTCCCAGACGGGTAAACCGTGTGGCCGAGCGTATAATATTATAGGCCGCGAGCTCTCCGGCGTTGAACATGGCCATCGGTTCCGTGCAGCCTAAAATCGCGTCATTAAGCGTGGCGCAGCTTCGCGTTTCTATATCGGTTTTACCGGTATTGTCTTCACGCCATGCGTGACCGGGCTCGCCCCAATAGGACATATCCAGCGCCGGCAGGTCAATCAGGCCGAGCAAGGGCTTGCCTAAATAGCTGACGGCGATGAGCGTACTCCAAACCGGCGCGCCGGCGACAAAGGCGCGCGTGCCGTCAATCGGGTCCAGCGTCCAGGCCCAATCAGAGCTGCCGTCAATGTCGTCAAATTCTTCGCCCGTGATGGAATCGTCGGGGAAATGTTTTTGAATGATGTCGCGAAGGGCGGCCTCGGCGTCCGTATCCGCCTGCGTGACGGGATCATAGCCCTGTGCGGCTTTGTTTTGAACCTTCATCCCGCTTCTGAAAAGGGGCTGGGTGATCAATCTGCCGGCCTTTTGCAGTGCCCGCATAACATCCAGGCGGGCCATAATGTCGTTGGAATATTCGCGCATAAGGCGGCCATAACAGCCGACTTGTAAAAAGTCATTGAAAAATGCGCGCGTTAAGTCGTGGCCGCGATCAATCTCAGTCCGGCCTGTTCGGCTTCGGTTTGGAGCGATTTAGCCAGATCCAGTAAGTGCTTTCTGGGGCCTTCTTCCATGGAGTAATAAGCGCGAACCAAATCCATGGTTTCTTTTTTGGACAAAACATCCGGCGCTATAAACTCAGGCGCATCTTGGATGGTGTCATTGCGCTCTGACAGGCCCTCATAGAAATATTGAATAGGGACGGAAAGAGCTTCGGATAACTCAAACAAACGCGCGGCACTGATCCGATTGGCTCCGCATTCATACTTTTGAATTTGCTGGAAGCGAATGCCGACCATTTCCCCTAAAGATTGCTGTGTTAAACCCAGCAGGCGTCTGCGACGTCTCAGCCGTTTTCCCACATGATAATCAATTTCACCGGTCATCGAGTTTTCCTTTCGTCTCGATTTGTTGTTTCGCCGTTTAGGGGAGCAAGCAACGTGCCAAGCCGTTCAGGGGTTGTTCCCCCCTAAAACGAGTAAAATTGACGGATTTCGGGCGATTTTGAGGTGAATCGCCCCATTTTTTAACTGGGGTTAACCAAACAGCGTATCAAAACGACACAAAAGCGGTTTTGCCTGTTGTGTCGTTCGCGCTGCTCTTGAAATTCCGAAAATCATTCCCACATAGAGGTTAACCTGATGTGTGAGTATTAGGTTTCCTCCCCTTCAACTCAGCCGTAATTATTTACGGCTTTTTTGCGTGCAGTTTTACTCTGCAGCGAGGGGCAGGGATTGAGCTTCCGGGCGTAATAATTCCTGACAAAAAGCACTCAAATCGGACGCCAGGCGCCCATAGCCGGGTTTGCGGGTGAATTTAATCGGGTTGAGATATAAATCCCGGTTTATCTCTATTTGCAGCACTTCGACGGATTGATCCGGATTGCCGTATTGGGCGGTTACATAGCCGCCCGCATAAGGATAATTGCGCGCCATACTATATCCGCGGGCGCCGAAAAACCGCTCGGCCAGTTCCGTGGTTTCCGGCCGGCACGACGTCCCGTGACGATCGCCCAATACGAAATCCGGACGTCTTTGACCCATTTGCGTAAAGCCGGGCATGGAATGACAATCCAGCAATACAGCTCGGCCGAATGTTTTCTGCGCGTCTGCGATCAAGCCGGTCAGCGCCCGGTGATACGGATAATAAAGCGCCTCAAGGCGGGCCTCAACAACAGCCGGTTTCAATGCCTTTTTATATATAGAGGTTTTCTCGGCAATAATGGTCGGTATCACCCCCAGTCCCATTTCGGCTCTGGCAGTGCCGGGCGCCGCGCCCGGTTTTTTCCAACTGACCGGTATTTCATCGGCTTCGCGGTTCACGTCGACAAAACAGCGCGGAAACAAGGCCGTCAGCAGCGGAATATCCGAATGCCGCGCAAATCCCAGCATTTCGTCAATATACGCGTCTTCATTTTGGCGCAGAACGGACAGGCTTTGCGCCGAGCGGGCGACAAATGATTTGGGATAAATCCGTCCCGAATGAGGGGAAGCCAAGATCACGGGTCCGGCGGCGCGGGCAGGGCGGAAAACAGAAATCGGCGGGTCAAATTCAGCCAGACTATCCGCTTCGGAATATCGTTTTCTGCGGATCATAGACGCTTAAATTTAACCTCTTGTTCAGACAAAGCTCAGACTTATTTAAGTTATCCGGGCTAGATTTTTCCAATTGGCGCTTTTCCTGCATGGAAAAGCATCAGAAACAATGTGTGTTCGATTATAGGCCTATCCTTCGAAAAGAGTCTATAGTGCACGCGGGAAAGGTGAACGGAGCGCTGGGTTATGGCTACTATTTTATACGCAGAAGATGATGACAGCATGCGCCGCTTCTTCGAGAAAGCTCTCGAAAAAGCCGGACATCATGTGATTGCTTGTGCCGATGGCGAGCGGGCGCTCAGAGCCTTAAAGTTCGCAGACGGGGCTTTTGATCTGCTACTGACGGATATTATGATGCCGGGCGTGGACGGTATTGAGCTGGCCAAACAGGCCGAAGTTATCGCGCCGGGGATCAAAATCATGTTCATCACCGGCTTTGCGGCCGTTGCCATGAATGATCCGGGTGCCGCGGAAAGCACTGTCTTGTCAAAGCCGGTTCACCTGCGCCAACTGGTCGACGAAGTCGACAAACTGATCGCCGCTTAAATTTTACGAATTTCAGGCTTGATTAGCCGACGGAGCGCGGATATACGCCCGTGTTCCTGCACAACGGATGGTCTTTACGGGCGATTAGCTCAGCGGGAGAGCACTACATTGACATTGTAGGGGTCACTGGTTCAATCCCAGTATCGCCCACCATCCTTACCTTCGACGAAACGTTGATTTTATCTTCTCCGGAATAGTGCCCTAGTTTCCGTGACTTAGCGGGATGTGAGACGTGGTGTGGGTCCGGAGAGACCGCAATTTGGGGCATATATGAGCAATTTCGGGCAATAGTCTCTACGGGCCGTTTTTGTGACCCCTATAATTATTCATCGAACCTATGTCAGCGGCGTCGAG
>CALJNJ010000092.1 GCA_937981945.1 uncultured Caulobacterales bacterium
ATTCGGTAATCTGATCGAAGATGACCGCTACGACAACATCCCTCACTAGGCGAACCCTGTCATGAACAATCAAGGCCCAATATTCTCCGCGCGGCCGGTCCTGCGGATAGATTTGGGCGCGATCAAAGACAATTATCGCGCTATTAAAGACAAAGTCGGCAGTAAAGTGCAGGTGGCGGCTTCGGTCAAAGCGGATGCTTACGGGCTCGGGGCGGAGCGGGTCAGCCGCGCGCTTTACGGCGCGGGCTGCCGTGTATTTTTCGTGGCCACGGCCGGTGAAGGCAAAGGTGTCAGAACCGCCGTCGGCGATAATGCCAGTATTTACGTGCTGAACGGTCCCGCGCCCCGTGATTTATCGCTGATATTTGGCTCTGATTTAAAACCGGTTATCAATTCACTGACACAGGCGCGCATTTGGGGTGACGCGATCAAATCCGTCAATAGCCCGCCCTTTTCAGCCATACATATCGATACCGGCATTAATCGTTTGGGGTTTCCGGCTGATGAGTTTGAAAAATTTTGCAAAAACAAAAATCTTCAAGAAGCTCTGATGTTTGACCATGTCATGAGTCATTTGGCCTGCGCGCCTGATAAGGATGATCCTTATAACGAAGTTCAACTCAAGGCCTTTCAAAGATCCGCAGCCCGCCTGCCCTTAAAACCGCTGAGCCTGGCGAATACTGCCGGTGTTTATCTGGGAAAATCTTATCATTTCAATATGGTCCGCCCCGGAATTGGCCTTTACGGAGGCTGCGCGACCAACACGCCGAAACAGGAAAATGTCAAACCGGTGGTTTCCCTGATGGCACCGGTTCTGCAAATCCGAACGCTTAAGGCCGGTGATCGTGTCGGATATAATTCGCTGTTTACGGCCGGCAAAGACATGACCATTGCCGTTGTCGGCGCAGGCTATGCCGACGGTATTCCGGTATCGAGCAGCTCCGAAGGCGAAACCTTTTCGGGCTTTGCCACCGTACAAAGCCGCCGCGTCCCTATTATTGGCCGGGTTTCCATGGATTTGACCGTTCTTGATATCTCAGAGCTGAATAAGGTTCCGCGAATTGGCGATTGGGCGGAGTTCCTCGGAAGCAATTTCGAAAAAGACGCGAAGGATGCGTCTTTGCTGAATTATGAAAGGCTGATCAGCCTCAGCACGCGAGCCAAGCGCGAATATAAATAATCAATCCAGCCGGCTCGACGGCTTCTCTTCAACAATGATTTTCCCGGGATCGCCCGGAATATCGTGCGGTTCAAACACTAATTGGTTGGTGGTAAAGTTGATGTAGAAACTTTTATCGGCAAAAAGACCGGCGCCTGCCACCACCAGGGCTTCATCTTCAAAGCCCAAAACTTTGAGATGTTCAAAATTCATCACTATAAAATCGTTTTCGCCCCAATCCATACGGCCCGCTCGCATGCCTTTGACTTTGACGCGGACGGCGGGATCAAACTCTCCGACAGCGCCTTGGATTTCCCAATCTTTTCGAAGACGGCGTTTCAGTCTGTTAATGGTGGGAATAATTGCCGTATCCCAATTCATGACATTAAATTCCGCGCCCGAGTCCAAAAGAGCCGGCAACAGGTGATTGCCGAGCCGTAAATCAAAAAAGTGCAAAGCCGATTTGCCCCGACCTTCGGCGTTCTCATAAAGTGACACTTCCCTCCATTCGAACGGCAATTTTGGCTGCGGGTACCGGGCGGGGATTAAATGCAATAATCGATCATTGGCATCAACCAGCAGGCTGTAATCCCCCAAAACATCCATACCGATCAATCCAAACGGCAAAACTTCATTCTCTTCGTTCTCTCGCTTGGGCAGAACAGCGACCGGTAGGTTTTTCAGCTTCAGATCGGAAAATCCGAGAATATCCAAATCAATCATTGGAAACTGGCCCGTATTTACAAGTCCGTAAATATTGGCAAATCCGGCATCTGCAGATTGGGATATCAACGCCCCGGCTTGATCTGCGAACACAGCCGTTCGGGTCGCGCCTGTATCAATCAAAAAGCTTTCGGGGCCTTGGCTTGTCATTCCTTCGATTAAAAACAAGCCGTGGTCACTTCGCTTATAGGTCAGTGTCACCACACCTTGCTTCTTCAAGAGCTTACTTAAGACCGGTTTCCCCTGAGGGGTATTGGTTGCGCACCCACTCAAAAGAACTGATAAAAGAGCTGCAATGATGAAAACAAAATATCGCACACTCTGTCTTAGGACAGAGCGGCAAAAAAGAAAAGTAGAGGGCCTGTAAGCCGGGTTCTGTACTGCCGAAACAGCGACGATTATTCATCTGGGACACCGATTACCCGGCGCCTCGCGCGACCTACCCGAGCTGCGACCGTAAGGCCGGCCAAAATGCAACTCCTATTTGGTCTTGCTCCGGATGGGGTTTACCTTGCCGTTGCAGTTACCTGAAACGCGGTGCGCTCTTACCGCACCCTTTCACCCTTACCGCTAATGCGGCGGTTTGCTTTCTGTGGCACTATCCCTCGGCTCACGCCGGCCGGGCGTTACCCGGCATCCTGCCTTACCGGAGCCCGGACTTTCCTCGAAAATAAATTTCCGCAATCGTCCGGCCCTCTGATTTACGCAAAGCACATTGAGTATTTAAGTCAATACCAATGCCGGTAATTCATTGTATTTTAACCACGATTTTTGGGCTTATTTTAAATCATCAAGAGTAATAAGTGAAGAAATTGGGGATTTAAAACGTACGATGATCAGGAAATATCTTAAAGATAGCTCCGGGCAATTTGCTCTTATTACTGCAATTTTCGCGGTTCCTCTCGTAATTTGCGCGGGCATAGCTATCGACACCGCATATCTCAATAAAAAGTCTACCGGGCTTCAGACTGCCTTGGACAGTGCCGCTTTGGCCGCTGTTATACCGGGGAATTTATCGGACAAAGAACGGGAAGATTACGCGGTTGAGGTTTTCAAAACCAATTACGAAGAATCGGCGGAAGTTGAGTTAATTGTCAATGCAACGCCTGCTCGTGTCGATATTCAAGGAACAATTGAACAAAAAACAATATTCTTGGGTATTGGTGACAATACACTAAAAAGTCAAAACAAGGCCGCTGCCATTAAAACGGTAGAAGAAGTTATTTGCCTGATGACGCTGGACAGAACGGCTCGCGGCTCTTTAACAATCGAAAAAAATGCCGCAATCAATGCGCCCGGCTGTTCAATTCAGGTCAATTCAGACGATCAAAACGCATTTATTGCTGCCGGTAATTATGTGCCGTCAGCCCAAAAAATATGTGTCCATGGCGGCGTCAACGGCAATGTTGGACCAAATACTCAAGCTCAGTGTTCATATGTTGAAGACCCCTATGCCAATATTGAAGGCCCGCAATTTGTCGGTAACGAAGCCTGTCAGCACGGGCCAATCTCAAGCATTATTTTTGACCTATTGTTCGTCAGAACACTGGAAGAGGCTGAAGCTGTGGTGGGCGGCACGTTGTCAGTCGGTTCTCCCGATAAGGTACTGACGCCCGGCGTTTATTGCGGCGGTCTGCATATCTACGATTCAAACGTAACCTTTGAACCCGGAACATATATCATTCATGACGGACCCTTATCAATCGGACATAATTCAGTCGTTGCCGGGGACGGTGTCACTTTTGTTTTTACGGGCGAAGATTCGTTTCTATATACTTATGACGAAGTCTCAATCGATTTAACGGCACCGTCGCGCGGTGAATATGCCGGCCTGATTTTTGCGCAGGACCGGGATGCCAGCGCCGGGGAAACGTCTATCATCAAAGGCAGCGCCGATATTAAATTGGTCGGAACATCTTATTTCCCAACTCAAGATCTTTTTGTCGGCGGGCTGGGCCATATGGGTGCTAACTCTCCGGCCATGGCTTTTATCGCCGAAAACATGACACTGACATCTGATATCGATGATGTCATTTCCGAAAACGAAGCCAATTTTCAATACTTCAGGTCAGTTATTGAAATGCTGGCGGTTATGGCGCGCGAAGACGGACTTACAGATTACGCCGTCAGCGCCGCAAATACCGGTAGCCTGGAACAGGATTTTACAACGACTATTCTCACAAATATCAGCAGCCACAGATCATCCGGTCTTCCGCCGGTTTTGCCCCGGTCTGACGGCGGCGCACGTTTAATCAGTACAGACGACACACCCCTTCAAAAATAGCCCGCTTGAATCTTGAGTTGATACATGCAGACTGCTTCAATGCAGTCTACAAACCTTGATGATTTTCAACTCGAATTAGGCAGTTCATCTGAAATCGCGTTAGCTATAGCGCTTTTCGTCATGATGCTCTCTGTGGCCTTAAGCTTAGTCCCTGTTGATTTTAAAAAGGTCTTGGAAAAGCCGCGCCCATATTTCGCCGGCGTCATCGGCCAAATAATTGGTCTGCCTTTGCTGACTTATATTATTTGCCTGATCGTCAATCCCCACCCCACACTCGCGCTCGGCATGTTGATCGTGGCGTGTTGCCCGGGCGGCACGGTATCCAATCTGATTTCAATGATCGGCAAAGCCAATGTGGCCTTGTCTGTATCCATGACGGCGACCAGCAGTCTTTTTGCCGCCTTTTGTACGCCGGTAACAATCCTGTTCTGGACATCCCTTTACGGCCCGACTGCGGAACTTTTGCAAACGGTCGACTTTAGCGTCTGGCAGTTTCTCAAACAAACATTTGTCTTACTGGCTGTGCCTTTGACCATCGGCATGTCGTTCAGACACTTTTTCCCGGAAATCGCCCGCAAAATTTCCAAACCACTGAGCTTGGTCGCTTTTCTGTTGTTAATGGTCATTATTGTTGCCGGGCTTCAAAAATATTGGCGTGACTTTCTGGAAATGGGCGCCTTTGTCATAGGGCTCGCGATCGTGCACAATATTTTGGCTTTTATTCTCGGGTATTTAATGGGCGTCATATCCGGCGCAGACAGAGCGTCAAAACGGGCCCTCACCATTGAAATCGGCATCCAAAACTCAGGATTGGCAATAGTCATATTGCTGACGGCCTTGGCCGGGTTTGGCGGCGCAGCGGCGATCATAGGCGTTTGGGGCACTTGGCACATCGTTGCCGGATTAGTATTAATCAGTATATTCCGTTGGCAAGATCGGAGAATTCAAAATGTATGACCTCATCATTCAAAACGGCTCTGTTCTGGACGGAACAGGATCTGAAGCTTTCACCGCAGATATTGCCGTTAAAGACGGGAAAATTTCCGAAATCGGCCAAGGGCTGACCGGCGGTAAAAAGACCATCAATGCCAATGGCTGTATCGTGACACCCGGCTTTATCGACCTGCACACCCATTATGACGGCCAAATCAGCTGGGACCAAGAAATGAAGCCCTCGGTTAATCACGGCGTAACAACGGTCGTGATGGGCAATTGCGGCGTCGGATTTGCGCCGTGCCGCAAAGGTGATCAAGACAGGCTGGTCCGTTTGATGGAAGGCGTTGAAGATCTTCCGGGAACGGTCCTGCACGAAGGCATAAGCTGGAACTGGGAAAGCTTTGGAGAATATCTTCAAGCCATTGATGACATTCCCCACACAATCGATTTTGCCGCCATGGTGACCCACGATCCCATTCGGGTTTACGCCATGGGTGATCGGGCCATATTCAATGAGCCGGCCAATGAGAATGATATCGCGGCCATGCAGGAATTGGTGCGTGAAGCCATGAATGCAGGCGCGATCGGTCTGTCGATCGGCCGATCTGACGCCCACAAAACCGCAGACGGAGATTGGACCCCCTCATCGGAAGCCGACGAAGCGGAATTAATCGGGTTGGCGAACGTCCTCAAAGACATGGATAAAGGCGTGCTTCAAGTGGTCAATGATTTTGACATGATGCGTCCCGGCAATACGTTCGACAAAGAGTTTGATCTGATGGAGGCCTTCTTCCGGGCCGGTAACCGGCCGTCCTCCATTTCTTTGATGCAAAGAGATTTCGCCCCGGATGATTGGATTAAAACCATTCAGCGCTCCGAACAGCTCAATAGCGAAGGCTTTGATGTTAGCTTTCAGGTCGCCCCGCGCGGTATCGGCGTCTTTCAAGGCCTTGATCTGACCTTTCACCCCCTCATGGCTTTTCCGAGCTATTTGGCTATTCGTGATCTGCCCCTAAGCGAGCGTGTCGCCATAATGAAGACGCCGGGCTATAAAGAAAAAATGCTCGCGGAGACACCTGTTCAGCTTTCGGGAGAAGGCTCAACCGTACCGCCCATGACCGATGTTCTGATTGCCCAATATGAGGCATTTTCAGAGAAGAACTTCGTTCTCGATCAAGACGGTAAACCGCATTACGAACAGTCACGGGACAATTCTATTGCAGGCCTTGCCCGCAAGGACGGTATGACAGCCTTTGAAAAGGTCTATGATCTTCTGCTCGAAGACGATGGCCGAGCCATGATTTATTATCCCATCTATAATTATACGGACTGGAATTACGACGCTGTCTACAAAATGATGAATCATGACAAAGCCCTGCCGGGCCTGTCCGATGGCGGCGCCCATGTCGGTTTTATTTGCGATGCCAGCTTTCCGACTTATTTGCTGTCTTACTGGACCCGAGATCGCATTCGTGAAGGCCGCCCGGGCATGGATTTGGCCAAAGCCATTCATATGCTGACGGCGAAAAGCGCCGACTATCTGGGCCTCAAAGACAGGGGGCAAATCAAAGTTGGTATGAAAGCGGATATAAACGTCATCGATTATGACAATTTGGATCTTGGCGTTCCTGAATTGGTGAAAGATCTGCCGGCCGGCGGGCAAAGATTACTCCAGCCTGTCAAAGGCTATAAAGCGACCTTTGTTTCAGGCAAACAAGTGATTAGCGATGATCAAGTTACGAGCGAAAGACCCGGCCGATTGGTTAGAGCATAATGTATAAAGTCGACCTTAAAGAAAGCTATTTCTCCGCCCAAAATGAGGGCGATTGGGCCCCGGTGACCATTCCGGAAATGCTGGAAAGCTGCGCCGAAAAATGGGGCAATATAAAAGCTTTAAGGGAGCTGGGCTATGACGGGTCTTTTGGCCGGGAATGGACCTATTCAGAACTTCTGGCCGATTCCAAAAAACTGGCCAACGCCCTCGCCGCCCGTCATCCGCAAGGCGCCAAAGTCGCGGTCTATGCCAATAATATCCCCGAGTGGGTTATCTTTGAATTTGCGGCCGGCATGGCAGGTTTGATCCTGGTAACGGTCAATCCGTCCTATCAAGTTGCTGAGTTAAAATATGTCCTTGAGCAATCAGGGTCAGAAGCCGTTTATTTTGTAGAAGACTATCGCGGCAACCCCATGGGCGACATTGTTCGGGAAGCCGCCAAAGACCTGCCCGCCGTTAAACATCTGGTCGATCTCAATAACGCAGCTGTGCTCTATGACGGTGCCGATAAAATCCATAACCGCTTGGTCAAACATGATGATGCTGTTCAAATCCAGTATACAAGCGGCACAACCGGCTTTCCTAAAGGAGCCCTATTGCACCATAACGGCCTGATTAAAAACGGGCGGGATTGTCTGGACCGTATGGGTTGTAATCCCGGTGATCAAATTGTTCATTTTATGCCCATGTTTCATACAACAGGCTGCGCGATGATGGTGCTGGGCGGCATGTCGACCGGCCACACCATTAATCTGGCCCCAATCTTTGATCCCGTTATGTTGGTTGATGTAATCGAGCGTGAAAAACCCCGCATGGTCTTTGGGGTTCCGACCATGTTGATGGCGTTGATTGAAGTGGTCAAAGCGACCGGCAAAGATTTGACATTCGTTGAGCGTTTCTGTTCGGGCGGCTCTATGGTTTCCCCTGAGCTATGCCGCGAAGTGCGGGAAATTTTCGATGCCCCACTCAACATTGTTTACGGCCAAACCGAAGCCTCCCCCGTGATCACACAAACATATGTTGATGATGATTTTGAAGATTTGACCCAAACAATCGGGCAGCCATTGCGGGATATGGATGTGGCCATATTGGACACGGATACCAATAAGATCCTGCCAATCGGGGCTCAAGGTGAGATTTGCTCTCGTGGGTACAATATTATGCACGGCTATAATGATAATCCTGAAGCCACCTCTGCTGCCATTGATGGTAACGGCTGGCTGCATACGGGTGATTTGGGCACCATGGATTCGCGCGGCTATTTGAAAATAACCGGGCGGGTGAAAGAAATGATCATTCGCGGCGGCGAAAATCTGTTCCCGGTCGAAATCGAGAACGCCATACAAGAGCATGAAGATGTGACGGAAATCGCCGTTGTCGGCGTCAAAGACCCTAAAATGGGTGAGGAAGTCGCTTGTTTCATGCGTAGCGGAACGGGCAATCAACCGGATAACGCGCAAATGAAGGCTTTCGTCAGAGAACGCCTGTCCCCGCAGAAAACGCCGCGATATTGGATCTGGGTCGATGACTGGCCGCTCACAGGGTCAGGGAAAATTCGAAAATTCAAGCTGGCGGAAATGTTTGAAGCCGGTGACTTCAGCTCATCTTTTTAACGGCAGAAATTTCAGTCAATTTTGCAATAATATCAAGGGTTTGAACGTCGATCTTGCCATCAATTTTCGATGGTCGATAGCGTCTTTGGAATGCTTCCACCAATGAAATGGTCTGTTCGTCAAATACGCCCGTGACTTCCGCCCCGTAACCTAATCTTGCCAGACCGGCCTGGACCGCACTAATACCGCGATCTCGATTGCCTTCTTCAAACAGTAATCGATTATCGGCCGGCGCCGGATCAGGCCAAAGACCTATTCCCTCTGCCGCCAATAAATGCCACGGGAATTTTTCGCCCGGATCGATTTTGCGTCCGGGGGCCACATCACTGTGCCCCACCACGTTACGCGGATTAATGTCATGACG